>JALVJU010000064.1 GCA_027034005.1 Marinilabiliaceae bacterium | reverse complement strand
CTCAAGATATGCCTTCTGATACTTCTCATCGCCCGTTATGCCGTAAGCAAACTTTAGGTATCCGAGAAGTTCGAAAGAGTTGTTGTCACGCTCTGTAGCCCAGTCGGGATCACCGTTCAAAAGATTTAGAGACCATACACCCCAATGTGTGTGTGTTCCATCGATATCCACAAGGTTGTAGTCGTTGCGCATCAGGTGGTCAATTATTTTTGCATAATGCTCCGCAACTACCTTTTTCTCATCATCATCGGCAACAAGGTTGTAGTAACAGAAATATCCGAATGCATGACCTGCCATTTCATCGCTGCTTGTATCGCCTTTCCAAAGCCACTTTCCATCCTGAGACAACCGCCATCTCAGCTCCACGGGCTTAAACCTCGGGTCTTTGATCTTCTCATCTGCGATCTGCTGAGGAGTAAAAGTCCGGTTGCCGTCATGAACCCTCTTCCAGTCGGGCGGCACTACTGTTCTTGCAAAGAAACCGTCTGTTCCGGTCACTGTTTGCAGCAGCCGCAAAAATTCAAATGCCTTTTTGGCCCTTTCGGCAGCCACAGGGTCTTTTGTCGCAGCATAACGGAAACACTCCATTGCAAGATATTCCGATGTGTATTCCCCGTCGTTGTCGTCGTCCTCCTCAACTATGGTGGTTGTATCGCCAGGAACGGTCAGGCGGAAACGGTTTACTATCCACGGCTTCCTCACATGCCTGCGTATCAGCTTATCGTAAAAATAATCTGCTTTCTCAGCAAGCGTCATCTCCCTCACTTTGATGGCGCTAACACCTCCTGCTGTAGCTATCCATGCATTCCCCTTCTCATCAAAGGCAATATCCCTCACCTGATCGCTCACGAGCCATCGCTTGCTCAACCTTACCGAGTACTCTTTCTCGCCGGGAGTAAACCTTGTTATACCATAATCTGTGCCAACCCACATCCTGCCATCAGGGGCACGTCTTACAACATTCACAAAACTATTGGTGATACCGTCTGAAGGCCTTTTCTCCGCCACTTTGCCTTTATCGTTACGGATGGTCACACCCCCAAGGCCTCCTGCCCACAGGTTTCCCGATCCATCGTAATCAATACTTTCCACATAAGCACTTATCAAATCGGCAGTATCACGAAAAACCACCGATGAGTTATCGTCACACCTGAACAGCCCCACATCAGTGGCTATCCAAAAGCCCCCTTTACCGTCAGGCACGGCATCCCGTATGCTTGAAGCAACTTTATAATTCTTCTTTTTCCACGTTTTTCCGTCAAGCTGCCACACCCCGTAAGGCCCGAAAGCAAAAACGTCACCTTTGTCAACAACTATTTTTGCTATCGGAGGTTTTACACCCTCTATCAAAGACAACCTATCGCCGGAACTTTTGTAAACACCGTTCCATGCAGCAAGCCAGACATTACCATTGTTGTCTGTTTCAATGTCATAGGCAGGCCCCCGGTCCTCCCCGTCGATCAACAGTTCCCAGTTACGGCTATCTTTCTTTTTTTTGTAAATGCCGGTCTTGGTGGCAACCCAGATATCCCCGGCATTGTCAGGCAGTATCGATCTTACATCATTTGCATCCCTGTTTGTACTGTCAACCACAGGGTATGCATCATGGTACTCCTGCAGAAAAGGGGTATCAACATACACCTTGTTTTTCTGAGTCCGTTCATGTTTAATATTGCATGAAAACAACAACAATGGCAGGATGTAAAGAATCAGTTTCTTCATTTTTGTTTATTTTTGAAATATAAATAGTTGTTTCTTTTTCAATATGTGACGGGCATGCCAAGACTTCAATTTCCTCTTTATCCTGATATATCCCGGCGCCATAGTTAAAATTTACTTTATCATTTTCTCCGAAACTCCTCGTACTGATCTTTTTGAGTGTGAACCGACTGAAATCATCTGTGCCAACAGCAAAAAGGTCAAGCACATTTATCCCGTCTTCAACCCCCAGTCCGGCAAGGTACAGGTTCCCGCTGCTGTCTTTTAAAAAGTTGAT
>JALVJU010000063.1 GCA_027034005.1 Marinilabiliaceae bacterium | reverse complement strand
GAAAAGACAACAGATTTAAAAGGCAGTAAACCCAACATTGTTTTTATCCTGGCGGACGACCAGGGATATGGGGACCTGAGCTGTACCGGTAATCCTGTTTTAAAAACACCCAATATGGATTACATCCATGACAGATCGGTAAGTTTCACGGATTTCATGGTGAGCCCTACCTGTGCCCCTACCCGGGCTGCAATACTTTCTGGGATGCACGAATTCAAAACAGGGGTTTATGACACAAGGGCACCACGAAATCACATGTCGCTTGAAGTGGTCACACTGGCAAATATTCTTAAATCATCAGGATATATAACCGGACTGTTTGGCAAATGGCATCTTGGGCTTGATTCAATCCACAGGCCTGAAAACAGGGGATTTGATGTGGCTTTGACAAGTATAGGAGAAGATGATTACAAACATCATTTCGATCCGCCCCTGGCACGAAATGGCGTTCCTGAGATACATAAAGGATACCGGCCCGACATACTCTTCGATGAGGCCATGAAATTTATTGAAGAGAACAAAGACACAACATTTTTCTGCCACATCCCGACATTTATCCCTCATGCTCCTCTTGACGTACCGGAAAAATATAGTGACATTTACAATGGCAACAAATTTTTCGGCATGATTGCCTGCCTTGATGAAAAAGTCGGCCTGATCATGAATAAATTAAAAGAACTGAACCTTGACAAAAACACACTGGTGATACTAATGAGTGACAATGGAGCCACCTTTGGCGCCGATATCTGGAATGCAAACATGCGGGGTGTGAAAACCACCGCCTGGTACGGAGGGACACGCACTTACTCATTTTGGTATTGGCCCGGGATGCTGAGTCCTGGAGATGTGACTGCCCAAACAGCACATGTGGATATTTTACCTACCCTGGCAGAGATTGCCGGATACACCATACCCGAAAAAACAAAAAAAGACCTTGATGGGAGAAGTCTTGTCCCGTTACTGGAAAACCACGATGCCGCATGGCCCGACAGGACACTCTTCACCCATGTGGGACGGTGGAAAGAGGGTGCAATCGATGCCCACAAATATTGCCAGTGCAATGTCCGCCACGGTGATTATGTTGCCGTAAGAATAGAGTATTGCAACGATCCCGGATGCTGGGCAGAATGCCCCATATTCAAAAGGGTTCAGGAGGAAGACAAACCGGGTTATTACTCAAAAAAATATTCTAAGTTCAACTATGCTGTCACACCAAAGGGGAAATGGGCATTGTATGATATAAAGAATGATATTTCACAAAAAAACAACATAGCTGATAAACACCCTAATTTAGTGAAAGAATTATCAGCAAAGTACGAAAAATGGTGGAACGAGATATATCCGGAAGTAGATTAGACAGCTATGATAAATATTAACAACTAAACTCATAACATAATGAAAAACAAGAGAAAAATAGTTACAACCCTGTTATTCGCCGGACTTTTTCTTTTTCTGGTAACAGGATGCAAAAAAGAATCCCCTGCTTCTGATAACCTCAGGCAACTTAAAAATTACGATGTTACATGGAACACCCCAAGCGACGACTGTCTTGGCTCAATGCCCCTTGGCAACGGAGATATAGGGCTGAACCTTTGGGTTGAAAGATCCGGTGACATATATTTCTATATATCCAAAACCGATGCATGGGACGATAATTCGCGACTTGTTAAAATAGGCAAAGTAAGATTAAAACTAAAGCCTTCTGACGGGAAGCTCCCTCCATTCAAATATCAGACACTGAAACTTGAAACCGGCTCAATAAACATCCGGTATGGGGATAACAGCAATGCAGTCGATGTTATGGTTTGGGTCGATGCCAATCACCCTGTCGTAAATGTTGATGTAAAATCCAAAAAAGATATTGAACTGACAGCATACAACGAAATGTGGCGGACCGACAAAGATACCCTGGAGTATATCTCACACGGAGATATCATGTTCAACTCGAAATTCCCAACCGGATCAGAAGAACCTGTCATCATTGAACCTGACCGGAC
>JALVJU010000062.1 GCA_027034005.1 Marinilabiliaceae bacterium | reverse complement strand
CGCATCGAACATCATACATCAAAAATCGAAAATAATATAAAGCGTGGCTATAAAATTTCAATACAATAAGATTTCACTTCAGCAGCTCGACAAGCATCTCAAGATGCGTGAGCGTGCATTGCCTACCTTAAAAAACAAGGAGACAGCATTGCGGATGGAGGTGAAACGTGCCAGGGATAAGGCCAGGGATCTTGACAAACAGCTACAGGAACTCATATCAAAGTATGACAACATGGTGCGTTTGTGGGGTGAATTTGACACCTCTCTTGTTACCGTGAAGGATGTTGAGTTGGATGTGAAAAAGATCGCAGGGGTCCATACGCCGGTTCTGAAAGAAGTTCTTTTTTCGATCAAAGAATTCAGTATGTTCAACAGCCCTGCTTGGACAATGGACGGGATCAAACTCGTGGAGGAGATCGCCAAGCTTGGGGTTGAACGTGAGGTGTTCTACAAAAAAATGGAGCTTCTCGATTTTGCCCGGAAGAAGACCACTCAAAAGGTGAACCTTTACGAGAAGGTGCAGATACCGGGATACCAGGAGGCCATCAGAAAGATAAAACGATTCCTTGAGGATGAGGAGAATCTTTCGAAATCGGCCCAGAAGATCGTTAAAACGCGTCAGCAAGAAACGGAGGTTGAGCCATGATAATACCAATGCACAAATATTCGTTCCTGGTCTATCATGAGAATTACAGTGATTTTCTGTCCGATCTCAAAGAGCTTGGGGTGGTGCACATCATCGAAAAGAAAGATGAGCCCACCGAGAAGATGCAGGAAGAGTTCAGGCAGATAAATGAGATAGAAAAGCTGGTTAAGTTCCTGAAAAAGAGAGATACTTCAAATGTCAGCATAAAAGTTGATATCCCTGATGACGGAGCAACCCTTGTGGATGATATTAAGGATGTTCAAAATAAACTTGAACAGCTGCACCAGTCGCTCGGAAACAGGAAAAAGGAACTTGCACAGCTTGAGCCGTGGGGGCAATTCTCCTGGGATGATCTTGGAAAACTGAAAGAAGTAGGGTTAAGGCCTGTATTTTACTACATTCCTAATAGGAAATATGATCCTGAGTGGGAGAAGGAGTTTAATATCGGGGTTGTCTCTACCGATGACAGATATACCTATTTTGTTCTTTTTGCCGAGGGCGATACAGAGATGCCTGAACTCCAGGGAGCTGAAGAGGTACGGCTGCCCGATAAATCGCTCGAAGAGGTAAAGAATGAGATAAGCGCACTTGAAAAAGAGATTGATGAGCTGAATGCAAAGCTTGATGCTTATGCAAAAGACGGTATTGACAAACTTATAAAATACAGGGATACGATACAGGATACCTTGAATCTTGAAGCTGCCATACACAACACTGATGACCAGGTTGAGGGTAAGGTAAAGCTTCTTGAGGGATGGACTCCGGAAACGAACATTCCTGAGCTTGAAAAATACCTTGAGGAGAAGAATATATTATATCTCAAATCGGAGCCGCACATTGACGACAAGCCGCCTATCAAACTGAAAAACGGCCGTTTTGCCAAGCTTTTTGAACCTATCGGAAAGTTGTTCTCACTGCCGAGTTACATGGAGCTTGACCTTACACCGTTCTTCGCACCGTTTTTCATGATGTTCTTTGGGTTCTGTCTTGGTGACGCAGGTTATGGTTTGATATTTGTGCTTGCTGCGACTTACTACAAGTTCAAGGTAAACAAAGAGTACAAACCGTTGCTGACCATGGTGCAGTGGCTTGGGGGCGCTACGGTGCTGTTTGGCATTGTAACGGGAACGTTCTTCGGGCTTAAGCTCAGCGAACTGCAGGTTCCTTTCCTCATGAACGTGAAGGATATGTTCCTGAACGATGATCAGATGTTCAACCTTGCTCTTGCATTTGGGTTTGTTCAGATCATTTTTGGTATGTTCATCAAAGTGGCAAATCAGATCAAACAGCATGGTATCGGCTTTGCCCTTTCCACTATCGGCTGGATAATCGTGATATTGTCAACTGCAACAATGGCTGCATTGGACAAGATACACGGAGCTACTGATGACAACAAGCTGATGTTTTCGACAGTTCACCTGATAATACTTGGCATTGCTGCCCTGGGGATCTTCGTGTTCAACCATCCAAAACGGAATGTTTTCGTTAACATTGGTGCAGGACTGTGGGATACCTACAATATGGTTACCGGTTTTGCAGGCGACCTGCTTTCGTACATCCGCCTTTTCGCCCTTGGCCTTTCAAGTGCGATACTTGGTATGGTGTTCAACCAGCTTGCCACGGAACTGAGCCCTGATGTGATAATTGTCAAACAGCTTGTGTTTATCATCATTTTGCTATTTGGCCACGGATTGAATATCTTTATGTCGGGCCTGGGATCGTTCGTTCACCCCATGCGTCTTACCTTTGTAGAATTTTATAAAAATGCCGGCTTCATTGGCGGCGGTAGAGAATATAAACCTTTTAGAAAAATAAACTAAATTATTAATTAATAACTTTTTAAAACTTAAGAAAATGGATGCAATTGTTTTTGCTTATATCGGAATTGGAGTTATGCTAGCGTTATCCGGAATTGGAAGTGCCTATGGTGTTACTATCGGCGGTAATGCTGCTATCGGAGCAATGAAAAAGAACAGTGATGCTTTTGGTAACTACCTTGTTTTAAGTGCCCTCCCGGGAACACAGGGATTGTATGGATTTGGCGGATTCTTTATCTTCAGTGCTTCAGGAATTTTAACTCAGGATATTACCTGGCTACAGGCAGGTGCCGTATTTGGTGCAGGCCTTGCTCTTGGTCTTGTGGGACTTTTCTCAGCCATCCGCCAGGGACAGGTTTGTGCCAACGGAATTGCAGGAATAGGTTCGGGACATGATGTGTTCGGTAACACTCTTATCCTTGCTGTATTCCCCGAGCTTTATGCTATTCTTGGCTTTGCCGCCGCATTTATGATCAACGGTGCTATCGCCGGATAAGGAATTATAAAAAGATATTTTAAAAGGGATAACCAGATGGTTGTCCCTTTTTTCGTGCTTAAAGCAAGCATATCCATTCAGCAAGAAGTATAGATTTTTGTCTGAGTCGGACAGTTTTCCAGATATTGAGACAAACAGATGAGACTTGTTATTAGGAGGGATGGCATTTTGATTTAGAATATATTTATTATAATTTTAACACTATTTAATAAAAATCTATGAATTCCCGTTATTCTATAGATGAATCAAAGCTCATTTCTGCACTTCATGAAGGTGATGTTTTTGCTTTTAATGAGTTGTACAAGAGGTACATCCCCAAAGTATACAATTTCACTCTAAAGCATCTCGATCACGAAGAAGATGTAGAAGATCTGATCCAGGAAGTTTTTATCACGATCTGGAACAGGAGAGAAGAAATAGATGAAAAGCAATCTTTCAACGGATACCTTTTTACCATCACGTTGAACAGTATACGTAAATTTTACCGTAAGAAAGTTAGAAACAGGAAACTGGCAGAGCACTGGCTTTTCTCAGAGAGCCATAATTCCAATATTACCCTTGACACTATCAATTACAGAAGCATCAACGAGATCGCACAAAAAATAATTGATAAATTACCTCCAAAGCGAAAAGAAGTTTTCATCCTTAGCAGGGAAAAAGGACTCAGGAATGAGGAAATAGCTGAAAAGATGAATATTTCCAAAAAGACCGTTGAGAATCATTTGAATCTTGCCCTCAAGGAGTTACGTAAACAACTCGTTCAGGAATCTTTATTGATCATTTTGTTTTTTAACTTTTTTTATTGATCCGGTTGGGTGTAATGCCCTTTTTGTGGATATTAATGTAAAAGAAAGTAATAATTCCTTATCAAAGTTTAATTATTTTAAATTTAAGTTCTGATGCATAGTAAAGATCATAAATACAACCCCCATCATATTAACAAATCTCTACTTGAAAAATATTACAACAGATCGTGTACTGTTGATGAAAAGGCCGTTGTTGAGGAATGGTTTGCAGACATACACAATGGAAGGGAGATAAAACAGCTGACAAAAGAGGTATGGGAAGAAACACCTTCGACAAGTGAAGAAAAAGAGATACTTGATGATCTTTTATTCAAAATATATGACCGTATAATCACAGAGAATCAACAAAAAGAAAGAAGAAATATATCATGGGGATGGGCTGTTTCAGCTGCCATAGCTGTAGGAATTGTATTTCTTCTGGCAGGGGTTTGGTTAGGCAGCTCCTATCTTCCGAATAAAAAACAAATGTATGCCAGGCTATATGCACCTTACGGTTCCAGGATAAGATTTGAACTGCCTGACGGTTCCAGAGGATGGCTTAACAGCGGAAGTTCACTGAAATATCCGGTAAATTTTACAGGTAATACAAGAAAAGTCTATCTGAAGGGAGAAGGATATTTTGATGTAAAACATGATCCTGATAAGCCTTTTGTTGTTCAAACCAAAGATACCCGTGTAACAGCATTGGGAACATCTTTTAATGTGCACTCTTACTCCAATAACTCCAATAATGAAGTGACATTAATAAAGGGGGTTGTAGTTGTCGATAAGAAAATGCAGGACGGAACATTTAAAAAATTATCGGTCATGAAGCCCGGACAGCATATTACACTTAATACCCAAACGGGAAGGCTGGTAACAAGCAATAAGGATACTGAAAAATATGTTGCATGGAAAGACGGGATGCTGATGTTCAGGAATGATCCGCTGTCACGTGTCATCAGCGAAATGGAAATGTTCTACAATGTTGATATAAAAGTTGCTAATCAGGCACTTTACAAGTATCACTTTCATGCCACGTTTGAGGATGAAACGCTTTTTGAAACTTTAAGACTATTGAAATTAAGCTCGGGAATCGATTATAAAATATGTAAAAGGAAGAAGAACAAAGACGGCTCATTCAAAAAGAGAAAGATAATTCTGTATGAAAAGAAATCATAATGGCTTATTAATAACCGGAAAAATACCTGATTGCCTATGAAAAGAAAAATCTCTGAATGAAAAACAGGGAAGCAATGGCCGTTGCTCCCCTGCACACAAAGTGTGATTCGTAAACTAACAAAATTAATTTACTTAAAAACAATGCAAAACTATGAAAAAATTTCATGTAAAGCTAAAAGTTGAGGAGTACAACAACAGCTTTTTAATTAAACTGTTAAGGATTATGAAGATATCCGTACTATTATTTCTTGTTGCAATAAACTCTGTTTATGCAGCCAGTTCATATTCACAGACAATGAAACTGACGCTGAAAATGGAGAATGCAACAGTTGAACAGGTTCTGAATAAGATCGAAGCTGAAAGTGAATTTTACTTTTTATACAATCATCAGCTTGTTGATGTAAACAGAAAGGTAAATGTGAAGGTTTCAGGCGCTCTTATTAAAGATATCCTCAATCAGTTATTTGCAGGATCGGATGTGAAATATGTGGTAATGGGTCGTCAGATAATCCTGTCACCCGAAAAGATACTGAATGAGGAGGTTAATTATTTCACCGGCGCGCAAGGCATAACAGTAACCGGTAAAGTCACTGACAAGAACGGTGAGACAATGCCAGGAGTAAATGTCGTGGAAAAAGGAACGACAAACGGTACCATTACCGATGCAGATGGAAATTATACATTAAAGGTAAGCGGTCCTAATGTTACTTTGCAGTTCTCATTTATCGGCTATCATGTCAAGGATGTTCCTTTGAATGGGCAAAAGGTTGTAGATGTTACTCTTGAAGAGGCCAATATTGAACTTGAAGAGGTAATATCAACAGGATATGCCATGCAGAGGAAAGCTGATGTTGTTGGTGCAGTAACATCGGTTAGCGGAGACAAAATAGCTTCAATTCCTTCTAATGACCTGACTCAGGCTATTTCAGGCCAGGTTCCGGGAGTAACAATTTTGCAACAAAGCGGTGAGCCTGGCAATGACTATTCAAAAGTATTGGTTCGTGGTCGTACCACATTAGGAAAGAACACCGGGCCTATGGTTGTTATTGATGGTATTCCCGGTCGATCGTTGAGTGAAGTTGACCCTGTTGATATTGCAAGTATCTCTATTTTGAAAGATGCTGCAGCTGCGATCTACGGATC
>JALVJU010000061.1 GCA_027034005.1 Marinilabiliaceae bacterium | reverse complement strand
ACAATTGCCAATGCCCGTTACTTTTACGACAAGCGCAAGAACGGCCTCTGGCCAAAAGTCGGAGCTGTAAGGTACGGTATTGGCACAGTATGGTATGGTGAGAAAGGCTGGATACATGTTAACAGAAGCGGACTGTGGGCATCAAAACCCGAATTCCTGAAAGTGCCTGAGAACGAACTGAAAACAAAGATCTACAAAAGTACTGACCACTGGCAGAACTTCCTCGACTGTGTGGTATCGCGCAAAAAAACTATAACACCAGTCGAAGTGGCACATAACTCAATCAGTGTTGCTCTTCTGGGTGAAATCGCCATGCTTACGGAAGAGGAGCTTGAATGGGATGTGAAGAACGAAAAGTTCACCAACAGTGAATTGGCTAACAGATTACTTTGCAAACCATACCGTTCCCCATGGCAGGTACCCAAAGTATAACTCAGAAACCAACAAAACAGATTAACTGAAAAATTAGAAAAATGAAAAGATTACTTCATATATTTTTAGTAGCCATTATCTCTCTATCGGTTCTTTCCGGATGTCAGGACAAAAAGCTGAAAGCGCTGATAGTTACGGGCCAAAGCAGATATCATAACTGGGAGGACTCACATGTTATCCTTCAGAAGATACTGGAAAACAGTGGCATGTTCTCAGTAGAAACAGCTATCAGTCCTGCCAGGGGCGAAAATATGAGCCACTTCTCCCCCGACTTCTACGCATTCGATGTTGTTGTTCTTGATTACAGCGGAGATGAATGGCCCGAAAAGACAAAAAAGAATTTTGAAAAGTATGTAAAGGATGGCGGAGGCGTTGTTGTTTACCATTTTTCAAGTGCTTCTTTCCCCGACTGGAAGGAATACAACAAAATGACCGGGCTTGGCGGCTGGAACGGACGAGATGAAAAGGCAGGCCCCTATGTGTACTACAACAGCAACGGCAAACTTGTACGTGATGACCGTAAAGGTAAGGCCGGTTCGCACGGCCCTGCCCATGAGTTCGTCATCCAGGTGCGTGACCTGGAACATCCTATCATGAAAGGTTTACCAAAATACTGGATGCACCCAAAAGATGAGCTTTACCAGCAGATGAGAGGCCCTGCCGAAAATATGGAGGTACTGGCTACAGCCTATGCCGATACTACTTTCAAAGGCACCGGACGTGACGAGCCGCTAATGATGACCATAAACTATGGCAAAGGAAGAGTATTTAACACTTTGCTCGGACATGTGGGCAAAGAGAAGATGCATGTTGCCACCATGGACGCCGGGTTCATCCTGACACTCCAGCGTGGTGCCGAATGGGCTGCCACGGGCAGTGTAACCCAAAAACTACCGGAAGATCTGCCAAACATAGGTTCTGTCTTCATTCTGCCAAATTACAAATTCTACACCCTCGACGAGTTGTTCCTGAATGCCAAAAAATATGAATTTGGCAAGCCGGAGAAATTCGTCTATCTTATCTCCAACAGGATAAGGAAAGCAAAAGGCGATAAAGCAAAACTTGAAATGTATGAAGATAAGATACTCAAGGTATTGAATTCTGACGACGCAACGCCGGATTGCAAGAACTACCTTTGCAGAGAATTGAGATGGATGGGTACCGAAAAAAGCATTCCTGTACTGAAGAAATTAAAAGAAAACAGTGAGACAGAAGAAATGGCACAATACGCTTTGTCTGGACTGACAAAATAATTTTAATTAACTTAAATAATTTCAAACATAAAATTAATAAAAGATCATATGAACAAGCTGATATTCTTTTTCACAATGTTACTGGCATCCCAGATGATGACAGCACAGGAACTTGAACCACGGGATACAGAAGACTGGCGCCAAAAACCTGAAGTTGTCACACCCGGAAAAAAATGTAACCAGCCGCCAAGTGATGCCATAATCCTTTACTCGGGTAAGAAAGATGCCTCAAAATGGGAGATGGACAATGACGGCTCTCCCCTGAAATGGAAAGCAACAAAAGTTCTTACAACTGTTAAGCATACCGGATACATCCGTACAAAACAAAAATTCGGTGATGTTCAGTTGCATATCGAATGGAGGACACCCAAGAAAGTTGTGGGCGACGGACAGGGACGCGGAAACAGCGGCGTTTTCCTCATGGGACTGTACGAGGTTCAGGTGTTAGATTCATACAACAACACAACATACTACAACGGACAGGCAGGAAGTGTATACAAGCAGTATGCCCCGCTTGTGAATGCAAGCCGCGGCCCGGGCAAATGGCAGACTTACGACATATTCTTCACTGCTCCCCGCTTTAACGCCGACAAAACACTGGAGACACCTGCTTACGTAACTGTGATCCACAATGGCGTTCTCATCCAGGACCATGTAAAACTGGAAGGCCCCACCGTTTACGGCGGACTGCCCGAGTTCAAATACCATGAGGCAAAACTTCCGTTGAAACTTCAGGACCACGGTAATCCTGTTTCGTACCGTAACATCTGGGTGCGTGAGCTGAATTTGTGGGATACAAAAACACCTTTAAACAATCTTGCTACAATGGATCCATTTGAGAAAAACGGCTGGAAACTTGCTGTCCAGGCCTGGTCGTTCAAAGAGTTCACCTTTGCCGAAGCTGTTGCAAAAGTGAAAGGTATGGGAGTAAAATACATTGAGATGTTCCCCGGACAGAAGATCGGCGCAGGCATTGAAGGAACAACAATGTTCGACATGGATAAGGCAACCCGTGACAAGGTGCTGAAGTTTTGTGCTGACAACAATGTTAAACTGATAGCATACGGTGTGGTCAATGCCAAATCACCCGAAGAGTGGAGAAAGCTTTTCGAGTTTGCAAAGTACATGGGCATCGAAGTGATAAATGTAGAGCCCCCGTACGATGAAGTGCCGATGATAAACAAGCTTGCAGAAGAGTTCAAACAAAAAGTGGGAATACATAACCATGCCACCGGAAGTAAGTATTACCAGCCCGAAACAGTGCTAAAAGTGCTGAAAGGCACATCAAAGTACATGGGTGCCACACCTGACGACGGTCACTGGATGCGATCAGGCATCGACCCGATAAAAGCATACAAAGAGCTTAAAGGTCACATTATTGCTTTGCATTTTAAGGATATCAACGAATTCAACAACCTTAAAGCTCATACGGCCCCCATCGGAACAGGAGTGCTTAATGTGAAAGGAGCATTGCAAACACTGAAAGATATAGGATTCAAAGGTGTGATGACACTGGAATACGAATACCACTGGAAAAATCCGGTTCCCGACCTGAAAGAATCAATTAACTACCTAAAAACAGTGGCTGCAGAAATTGAGTAGGAGAAAGTAGAAAGGTAAAAGGGGAAAGTACTGTTGAACGAATTTCTTTCTCCCTTTCTCCTTTTACCTTTTACCTTTTACCCCAAAAAATAGCCTTTTAGCCATAGAACACTTTAACCATTTAACCATAGAAAAAAATGAGACCGGTAACACTTTTCACAGGACAATGGGCGGACCTACCGTTCGAGACTATCTGCCAAAAGGCAAAAGATTTCGGATACGACGGCCTGGAACTCGCCTGCTGGGGAGACCATTTTGAGATCCCCAAAGCCAATGACGATTACTACATAGAACAAAAACTGGAAACACTGCACAGGTACGGACTGAAGGTCTTTGCCATCTCTAACCACCTTGTGGGACAGGCTGTGTGCGACCTTATCGACCAGCGACACAAAAGCATAGTCCCCGATTATGTCTGGGGCGACGGTGATCCGGAAGGTGTACGCCAAAGAGCTGCCGAAGAGATGATAAAAACAGCCCATGCGGCAAAACGCCTCGGGGTAAAGATAGTGAACGGCTTCACCGGCAGTTCCATCTGGCACCTCCTCTACTCCTTCCCTCCCGTGACCGAGGATATGATAGAGGCCGGCTTTGAGGATTTTGCGAAACGCTGGGAACCCATCATGGACGAGTTCCAAAAGCTTGACATCAAATTCGGACTGGAAGTACACCCCACCGAGATCGCCTTCGACATTGCCTCTACTGAAAGGGCCTTGAACGCCATTGGCAACCATCCCTCTTTCGGCTTCAACTACGACCCCTCGCACATGGGATACCAGGGAGTTGATTATGTGAAATTCATTCAGAAATTCGGTGACAGGATTTTCCACGTTCACATGAAAGATGTGGGCTGGAGTGATAAACCTGTTGAAGCCGGTGTTTTCGGAGGCCACACCAATTTCGGCGACAGCCGCCGCTTTTGGGATTTCCGCAGTCTGGGGCGGGGTAACATCAACTTTGAAAAGATAATCCGCGCCCTCAACCGCGTAAACTACACAGGACCACTCTCCGTAGAGTGGGAAGACATCGGCATGGACCGTGAACACGGCACCAAAGAGGCCTGTGAATTTGTCCGCAAAGTTGACTTCTCTCCCTCAAATGTAGCTTTCGATGCTGCTTTTGATAAGGAGAATCAGTAACTTTGTTAAGAAAGTTATTGAGCAAAACATAAAATGCATAACAAACCTGTCGTCATATTAAGCAAAGATAAACTTGCCGGAGATGACATTGTTGTTATGCATTTTGAATATAATGACGACATATTAATAGTTGTAAGATCATTAAGTCATACCCATTGGAACCCGGCAAAAAAATATTGGTACATCCATGAAACAGACTTCGATCTCAGCACTGTTTTTGATATTTTAACGCCGGTAGCTTTTGTCGATTATTCGGCATTGAAGAAACAGAAGCATGAAACGGTAAAAGCGTCGATCAAGATCCTTGAAGAGTATTTGAACAAATTGGATCAAAAGCAGTATAGCTCCAATACCAAAAGTGTTTATCTGAATTATTTCAGGGACTTCGTTTCTCATTTTCAGAACAGGCAATTAGAAACTATTTCAAAAGAAGAGATAAGCGAATACATTGTAAAACTGATAAGGGAAAAGGGCATTTCCGAAAGCCAGCAAAATCAACGTATAAATGCAATAAAATTCTACTACGAAAAGGTATTGGGAAAATATAAAGAATATTACAATATCGACAGGCCCAAAAAGAAAAAGCAACTTCCTGACGTACTCAGCAAGGAAGAAGTATTTGCTATGATTAAAAACACCAATAATTTAAAACATAAAAGCATATTATCTCTACTATACTCATGCGGTCTCAGACGTAGTGAACTGCTAGACCTAAAACTCATTGACATCGACTCTAAACGGATGCTAATAAAGGTAAAGGGTGGCAAAGGAAAAAAAGACAGATATGTCCAATTGTCTGAATTTGTATTAACCCTGTTAAGAAATTACTATAAAAAATATCATCCTAAAACCTACGTTTTTGAAGGACAAAATAACGAACAATACAGTTCCAGCAGCGTGGTGAAATTAGTTAAAGACGCTGCTAACCGTGCCGGAATAAAAAAGAATGTATATCCTCATATGCTAAGGCACAGTTTTGCAACTCATCACTTAGAACAAGGAACAGACCTCAGATACATCCAGGAATGGCTTGGACATAACAGCAGTAAAACAACAGAAATTTATACCCATGTTTCAAAAAAAGATTTTCACAAATTTAAAAACCCGATAGATGACATTGACACATAAAACATGTACATACACCATTATTTTGGAAAAATATATGTAACTTTAACATAAAACTAAAGTCACTAGCATCCGAAAGTTAAGATTTTAAAAAGCCCTCAGAATCCCATATTTTTGAGTTCGATAAAAAACAAAATAAACATGGGACTCTTCAGGCGAAATAAAAATAACAATAAACCACTTATCAAACAAATCCTGGATTTAGTTCCAAATTGGATATTTGAAAGTTGTACCAATACCTATCAAAGCGACAAAGGCTGCAGTAAATATAAGACATATGATCAATTTGTCGCTTTAACTTTCGGACAGCTAAAGGAGGCATTAAACTACATACTGCATGTGACGACACGTTAATGATTCCTGAAGTGGTCAATATTAGCGAAGCCAAAGTTCATGACAGATATGGTCTAGGTCACTATCATCCGAAAGTTTTTCAACACCTATTAAAAATGGCTTTGTATCCCAGTAAATACGTTAGAAAGAACAAAATTAACCGGAAAATAAGTCTTTTTCAAAAACAATTTCTTTTTGCTTGACCA
>JALVJU010000060.1 GCA_027034005.1 Marinilabiliaceae bacterium | reverse complement strand
AGGTTAAGGGCATTCTCTATGCTCAAAGCAAAGTTAAAAAAGTCGATATTGCCCAGCTCGTAACTTTTACGAGCTGAACTGATGATCTTACTGCTCAGGGAATTTCCCGACGACTCATAGTAATCGATGGCCTCCTTGTACTTTTTAAGCTTGCTCAACAACTTTTCATGCTCATATCTCAACCTTATCACATAGTTATCTTTCAAATCCCGGCTTGTTTCAACAGCTATCTTTCCCGCCTTTATCCTCGCTTTTTGCTCTCCGAAGAAAAGCGGGATACCAATGCCAACATTTACACCATTGTAGTTTTTAGCCCCCTCGTAACCGTTCGAACCAATGAAATAGCCAAGGTTGATGTCAGGAGCAAGTTTGTTCTTCTCAAGCTTAAGCTCAAGTTCCCTTTTTAATTCATGCTGCGACAGCAACATCGTCCCCGGATTGTTTTCTGCCAGGAACGGTTTTACCTCCACAAGGGCAGGTGTCTTAACAGGAACGGCATATGCGCTGTCAGTCTGCATCAGCGCTTTGAGCTGCCCGTAAGACAACTCCAGGTCGTGTTTGATACCGTTAAGCGTCAGCCGTATTTTCTGTTGCTTTGCCCTGGCGTTCATCAGATCAAGACTGCTTACAGCCCCCTGCTTGTAACTTATCTCAATGTTTTTCACGAAAACCTCGTACAGGGAATCTATCTCCTGAAGTATCTCTTTTTTGTTTTCAAGCACTTCGATCTGATAGTACGCCTGCGAGACATTTTTTATCAACATTTGCTTTTGCCTCTTCAATACTGCCTCTGCAATAGTGATATTCTGCTTGTTCACCTTGCTCTGCGCAGAATAAACAGAAGGAAAGCTGAAACTCTGTTCCACGCCGATAACATTCAGAGGATGTCCGTTCTCTGCAATATTGTTCTGATCGTATTCATAAAATACATTTGTTTTATCCACAGAAAAAGATGTCGGTTTCAGCGCCTTCTGTTTCTCAACAAACAACCGATAAGCATTTATCTTTTTATTGTTCTTAAGTGAGATACCTATCGCCTCGTCGAGCGATAACTCCTTACCCTGAGAGTAAGAAAAAGCAGACGGCAGAAGCAGCAGGAAGATCATCGTCATCTTAGCTGCCGACTTTCTTTTGAACGGGTTTCTCATATATTTCGGATTGTTGAAAATGCTGAAGAAAAGCGGCAGGGCAATCATCGTAAGCATTGTTGAAGTTATCAGTCCCCCGATAACCACGGTAGCAAGCGGCCTCTGCACCTCAGCGCCGGCTCCCGTTGAGATGGCCATCGGCAGAAACCCCATGGCAGCAGCAGCGGCGGTAAGCATCACAGGACGCAAGCGGTCTCTTGTTCCCTCAAAGATCAGTTTTTTCATATCTGTCATTCCTTTTGCCTGAAGGTCTTTCAGGTGCTCGATAAGTACTATCCCGTTCAACACGGCAATACCAAACAGGGCGATAAATCCGATACCTGCCGACACACTGAACGGCATCCCCCTGAACCACAAAGCAAACACCCCTCCCACTGTTGACAATGGGATAGCCGTGAAAATCATGATGGCGTCTTTCATCGATTTGAATGCAAAATGCAGGAAAATGAAGATCAGCAACAAAGCAAGCGGTACGGCAAACATCAGGCGCTTTGTAGCATTCCGGAGGTTCTCAAACTGCCCGCCGTAAACCACGTAGTTACCTGGTTCAAGACGGATGTTCTTCTCCACTCTTGCCTGAATATCCTCTACCACCGACTGCAGGTCACGATTACGCACGTTCACGCTCACAACCACCCTGCGATGCGTGTTCTCCCGCGATATCTTGGCAGGGCCTGTTGTGTATTTTATCTCTGCAAACTCCTTGAGCGGTATCTGATTACCGTTGGGCAGCGGCACCAGCAAGTTCATGATGTTGTCTATGTCTTTCCTGTTAGCTTTGTCAAGCCGCACTACCATGCTGAAACGCTTCTCTCCTTCGAACACACTGCCTGTTTTTTCTCCTCCGAAGGCAATGGCAAGATACCTGTTCAGCGTTGCAATGTCGATGCCGTAGTATGCGATCTTCTCCCTGTTGTAGTTCACGCTCATCTGCGGAAGCCCGGCAGTCTTTTCGAGTATCACATCGGCAGCCCCCGGCACACCCTCTATCAGTTTTTTTATCTCTGCGGCTTTTTCGTTAAGGTAGTCCAGGTCTTCCCCGAATATCTTGACCGCTATATCTGACCTCACCCCGGTTATCAGCTCATTGAACCTCATCTCTATGGGCTGTGTAAACTCGTATTCGATACCGGGAATGACGGAAAGTTTCTCTTTGAATTTCTCGGCAAGCTCCTCCTTGGTCTTTGCTTTCACCCACTCTTTTCGCGGATGCAGCTTAATGATCATATCTATCTCCTCCATCGACATGGGGTCGGTCGGGACTTCAGCAGCACCGATACGACAGACTATCTGATCAACCTCATCAGGAAAATTATCGATAAGTATCTTTTCCATCTTTGTGGTAGTCTCTTCCGTTTTCGAAAGAGATGTCCCGGTTTTCAACACCGGCTGTATCACAAAATCGCCCTCATCAAGTGTAGGCACGAACTCACCTCCCATGTTTGAGAAAATTATTCCCGTAACGATCAGTGACACAAGTGCGGCCCCAAGCACCTTGCCCTTGTTTGCATACGACCATTTTATCACCGGCTCGTAGGTCGCCTGAGCAAACTTCATGATGTAGTCTGAAACGGTCTTTTTTGTTTTATGCGGCGGCTTAAGGAACAATGAAGAAGCAACCGGCAGCCAGGTAAAGCCGAATATCATGGCTCCAATGATGGCAAAGCTGAATGCCAGGGCCATAGGGTGGAACATTTTACCTTCTACCCCCCTGAGCGAAAGTATCGGAATAAAAACTATCAGGATGATTATCTGTCCGAAAACAGCAGATTTCATCATCTGGGATGTACCTGTGAATGATATCTTGTCCATCAGGATTTTGCGTTCGGCAGGCGACGTGGCCTCAAGAGCTTTCCTCTCGTAAACGAGTTTCAGCATGATGAACTCCACGATTATCACCGCTCCGTCGATGATTATCCCGAAGTCAAGAGCACCCAGGCTCATCAGGTTTGCATCTATGCCAAAAACATACATCATCGAAAGTGTGAAAAGCAGCGCCAGCGGTATCATGGAAGCTATAACCAGGGCGGAGCGCACATTGCCAAGCAGCAGGAATACGGTCAAAACAACTATCAAAAAACCAAGTATCAGGTTTTCGGAAACTGTAAAAGTTGTTTTACCTATAAGCTCGCTTCGTTCAAGTATGGGATTTATAAAAACACCTTCAGGAAGGTTCTTCTGCACCTCTGCCACTCTCTCCTTTACCGCATTGATAACCTTTTTGGAATTGGCATCCTTGAGCATCATTATCTGGCCAAGCACCTTCTCCCCTTCACCGTTGGCTGTGATGGCACCGAACCTGTTGGCATAACCGTAATGCACCTTCCCAACGTCTTTGACAAGTATTGGTGTGCCCCCGTCGTTCTTAACAACAGTGTTACCGATATCTTTCAGCGACTTAACCATGCCGTCACCCCTGATGAAATAACTCTGGTTGGTCTTTTCGATATATCCTCCGCCCGAAACGCTGTTGTTCCTCTCCATGGCATTAAAAACCTCAAGCAATGTAACATTCAGGCTCCTAAGCTTTGCAGGTTCGATAGCCACCTCGTACTCTTTGAGGTATCCGCCCCAGCTGTTCACTTCAACCACCCCGGGAATGCCTGAAAGCTGCCTCCGTACTATCCAGTCCTGAATGGTACGAAGCTCCATGGGTGTGTACTTGTCTTTGTATCCCGGTTTCACATCAAGGATATACTGGTATATCTCACCAAGGCCTGTTGTTATAGGGCCCATTGCAGGTATTCCGAAGCCCTCAGGAATATTTTCCCGTGCCGACTTTATCTTCTCCGCGATAAGCTGACGCGGCAGGTAAGTCCCCATATCATCATCAAAAACAATAGTTACAACCGACAGGCCGAATTTTGACACAGACCTTATCTCCTGCACTCCGGGCAGATTTGCCATCTCGAGTTCAACAGGTGCCGTGATAAACTGCTCTATCTCCTGTGTCGAGAGATTACCTGACGTTGTGATGACCTGCACCTGATTGTTAGTGATATCGGGAACTGCTCCAATGGAAATATTCAGAATGGAATAAACACCGAATCCGGCGACTGTGAGGGTGAAAAGAATAACTATGAGTTTATTCCTGATACTGAAATCTATAATTTTCTCTACCATTTGTGCGGTCTTGATTTTCTAAAAGGTATTTAAAGATAACATTTTCGGTTGTAACATATATGCTTTCACAATATTTTGAATATTAGATGTATGCTAAAGTTTTTGAAGAAAACTTTTCACTCATAAAATTTGCTCTAATTTATCCCCTATAAAGTGCATTCCCCGCCTTGTGTCATGTCAAGCATAATATGTCACATTACATGTCCGCCCCGCACCCTTAAGTTACCTAAAGGGAGCTCATGCGCATTAGCATTCCCCTTAAAGGGTTAGGGGAAGGTGAGAAGGATGTCAAAATACGCCTGACATGACACCAGGATTCTCCAACGATAATTTTACCACTCCGAACCAGGGATAATCCCTTAGGATGACATTATGGTAAAAATTATGTGCCAGACTCTGGTTGAGTGCCGTAGGCACGACATTATTGTTTTGCAGGCAACTGAATCTAAGTTGTTCTATGTATCACAAGGAAGCAACCCCACCTGAATGGGATTGCTTCACTACTAACAACAAATCACGCCTATGAAAAAAACAAACCTTTTTTGTTAAATCTTTCCACATGGCCCCATCCCACGACCATAGCCTCTGCCGTATCCGGCACGTGCCGTTGCGGAGCCCCTGCCTGCACCATTTCCTCTGCCCATGCGGCCGCAACCTCTGCCAGAACCATTCCCACGGCCATAGCCAAAGCCCTGCCCTCTATTGCCCTGAAAATTGTCGAAGTAAACCCTTTGTTCATCAGTAAGCATACTTCTCACATCCTGAATGTGTTTTTCCCTGCTTTTCTGCATCTTGCTCCTGATGGCGCCCATCTCGTCAATGGTTTTGTTGACTTCTTTCATGTCAACATTGTCAGATGTACGCAAAGTGCGGAGGTGAGCCGCTTTTTCGGCAAGCAGGTTACGGCTGCCCTGCACATCTTTCCAGTGCGCTGTGCGCAAGGCGTCAAGTTTAGTTTGTTGCTCCTGTGTCAGGTTGGGGATGTTGTTACAGAAATATCCCCAACCTGCATTGTTCATGGCTCCGTATCCTCGGCCATAGCCCCTTTGTGCAATAACATCAGTTGTTATTGCCGCCACAATTAGGATTGCTGCAATTTTGATCTTCAGATTTCTCATGGTATTTAATTTTAGGTGTTAATTAAACATTTGTTTGTCCTGTATCTCATTCTTAAGAGACCCCGGTTCAGAACTCTCCTCGCCCGGGTTCATCATCGACCGGAAAATGATGTATAGTTTTTCCTGCTGTTCCCTGTTACACACACTTTTCATCTGCAGGTAGTATTCAAATGTAAGATGTTTAAGTTCGGCGTGCAGTTCACCGATCTCTTCCGACAGCTTATGGAGTTTCTTCGTGTCACTGTGCTCTTTTCCCAGTTCGGTCATGAACTCATTACGTTTCTCCTGCAACTCATTTGTCACCTTGTTGGCTTTTGCATGAAACTCCCTGCGGAAATTCCTGAACTGCACATGCTGTTGCGGGGTCAGGTCCAGTTGCTGCCTG
Organism: Marinilabiliaceae bacterium; assembly: GCA_027034005.1. Taxonomy (GTDB): domain Bacteria; phylum Bacteroidota; class Bacteroidia; order Bacteroidales; family Marinilabiliaceae; genus JAADEM01. The sequence continues at coordinate 329 of JALVJU010000060.1, read as the reverse complement.
AAGAAACGCCCCAGTCCCCTGTCGGGCACATCAACCTGTTCAACCACCACCTCACTGCCATTTTCCTCACCGGAGAAGTAAATATGGTAAACTATCGTCCCTATCGTTGAAAGGTTAAGCACAACGAGAAAAACAATTATCGTCACCAGGGTTTTTGTATTAAATCGGCTTATCATCATCTCTTGTCTAATCATTCAAAATTGACATTTCCAACTGTTCCTGCTGCAGGTCGTTCAGGTAGTAAGCGGTCGTCTTTTCCACCACGACCTTACGGCCCGGCTTTCTCTCATAAGCATTACCCAGCTGAACGCCGGAGAATACTGCCACAA
>JALVJU010000059.1 GCA_027034005.1 Marinilabiliaceae bacterium | reverse complement strand
TATCTATAACTCTTTTTAAAAACATGATTATTTATATTTTAACGTTTATCACAATGAGGATAACCAATATTTACATCTACAAATTTTTATTCTTCATAAGATGCAACGCATCTTTTGAGCTCATAAATTCTACATCCGGCCATTTCTTTACAATTGCTTTTAAAAGCAACAGCAATTCATTTAAACCGTGTTCTCTGTTCTTAGGATCAATACCCCCTGTAAAATTAGCACGATGAGTACTTATGCTCGCCGGTTTACCCCACCTGAATGCTGCATCAATCTGCTTTATTGTTGAACCAATACCATTATATTCGGGCGAATTGGGCTCAAAAGCACAATTACGTGTATAATATATAATTCCACCCGGTCCTTTTTGTCCCGGAATAAAACGCCTGTATTTCAATTTACCCCCTGTAGACGGGTATGCCATTTTGTGATTAACCCACAAAAATTCCACACCGCACTGTGCAACAACTTCCTCCAGATCGGGATGAAAAATTGCATTCCCCGGTACAAAAACAGTTGGAGAAAGTCCGAATATATCCTTAAATAGTTCTACCCCCTCTTTTACTGAATTAATAAGAAAGGGTATCTGATCTTCAGATATAAAATAAAATTCAGATCTGAATTCCCTTGCAGGCTCCGGAACTTCAGGAATATCCAAAGATACAAATCCAAGATTAAATGCGAACAGTAGTTCCTCATTACCTTCTTTTAACTTATCCATCCACAACTGTACTGAGATATGTTCCCTGCCATGGTGTTCGGGAATAAATATACCTTCCGAGATGCCCTCTTTCCACAATTCAAAAACATTAACTCCGGGATAATAACGTTTTAATGTTTCTGTAAAAGGTTCATAAAAATACTTCGTAAAACCTGATGCCTTGATCTCACCAAAATCAGGGTTAGCAACATTTGTTACGGCAGTCATTATAGCAGGATTTCCGTTTTTATCTTTTACGGATACAAGGGTTTCAAACATTTGCTCAAGATCCTTATCTGTTTCAAGGGTATCATACATATTATGCCAACCTGAATCGACCCTTAGGCCTTTTTTTAACAAATCATCATGAACTTCTTTCGAAGGCATGCGAATACTGCCCCAGTCATCACACTCTATTACTACAATTTTCCTTGTAGTTCTCCAACCGGGAATATTCTTTATATTACGAAAAAGATCCTGTTTTAGTTTATGAAACATTTTAACTCATTATATTTATAAAAAAATCATTACTTTTAAAATTTACTCGTAAACTACTTGATATTATTATATCAAAGTCATTGCGAACCAACCTCAGCCCTTTCAGATACTATCGGATAAGTGAGCATCGTTCTACTATCCTAATAATAATACCTATTTGTGTCACGTCTAGTAAAATATGTCTCATCTACCCTGCACTTTTTAATTCCCTGAAAGGAGCTTATGCGCATTAGTATTCCCCTTCAAGGGATAGGTGGGTAGAAAATATGTCAAAATATACCTGACATGACACCAGATTTTCTGGCAGGTTCTAATTATAATTGTAAATGTAACAAAAAAAAAAAATCAACGTACAAATTAAGTATATTTGTCAAAATGATGAGAGTTATGATGAGAGTTATGAAGGTATTGATTTTATTCTTGTTTTTTATTTTAAGTTTAACAGCATCGGCACAGAATGTCTATTACGTGCAGGATACAAGTGACAATGCCAATGCAAGTGATAGTAATGCAGGAACGGACATAAATTACCCATGGGCAACATGGCAACATGCTTTTGATGAAGCAATGCCAGGAGATACTGTATATTTCAGGGGCAGTACATGGATGATGAATAATGTTATAGTGCATAGACCAAGTTCAGGACATGGAAATCAGGGGACTTATTCTGCTCATATCTGTTTTTTTAATTATCCCGGTGAAACACCTGTTATAGATTTTTCAAATTATACTGCTCCGTGGGGGCGTTCCGGTGTTACATTTGAAGACCCTCAATATATAGAACTTAGGGGCTTTATTATTGAAAACCTTGCTCAACCGAGTGATGTTCAAATGGAAGGGCTTGTTGTTGAGCATGTAGGTGCTCCCGGTAAGGGCAATTATGCTATTGCATGGTTTACAAATATTGAGGTCAGGAATATTGGAGGTGCAGGTATTTATGTAATGGGTGCAGATACATTAGTATTAACAAATTGTGACAGCCATGATAACTTTGACCCTTATACCAGTACTCCGGGCAATCATGCTGATGGGTTTACATTAACTGCTGGCGGATATCCTACGGACACTACAAAAGTTTTGATTATTGACGGCTGCCGTGCATGGAACAATGGCGATGATGGTTTTGACTTTCCATTTGGTCAGCAGGTTTACTTTTCAAATACATGGGTTTGGAACAACGGACATGAAGGAGATGCAAATATTGGTGTTAAACCATCTGTGGCGTGGGTTGTAACTAATGGAAAAAGAGTGGTTAAGAATTGTATTTCTGCTTATAATACGGGAGCTGCTTTTGGAAATCTTAATTTAGATGACCCCTATTTCGGACCACGTATAGCATATTATAATAATGTATCATATAAAGATGCAGGTGGATTTAGCACATCGGGCTTTCCGTGGGATGCAAAAACAGGAATAGGTGGTTTATGGATGTATAATAATATAATATATAATCCTAAAGATTATGTTATACTTGTTTCCGGAGATTTGGCTACACAAGCAAGATATATAAAAGATGGTTATAATAATTATATTCGTCAAGACCCGTGGCCTTACTCTTATAATAACCCTGCATATAATATCACAGATGCAGATTTTGTTAGTCTTGATACGGCAGAATTAAGGTGGCCAAGAAAGGCTGATGGTTCTTTGCCTGACATTAATTTTATGAAACTTGTAGCAGGGAGCGACCTGATAGACGGTGGTTGTGATGTGGGATTACCGTACAAGGGGGCAGCTCCTGATGTGGGATGGTATGAATACCCCTCGGCTGTTGCAAATGGATTATATGCCAGTGCAGGGAGCGACCAGATAAAAACAGATATTGATGGTTCGGGCAACGAAATGGTAACTTTAGATGGTTCAGGTTCGGAAGATGATGGTAATATTACAAGCTATGTATGGACAAGGAACGGTTCGCAGATAGCAACAGGAGTTAATCCAAAAGTAAGTATTCCCGTAGGCCATAACGATATAGTCCTTACGGTAACGGACAATGACAGCAATACTGCTACCGACACTGTTAATATTTGGGTACAGGATGAATATACTAATCAAATACCTGTTGCAAATGGTGGGTCTAATAGAACTGTATATGCCCCTGAGGGAGAAGATACTGCGACAGTGCATCTTGATGCTTCTGCTTCGTATGACCCTGATGGTACTATTGTGTATTATAGTTGGACTTATTTTGATTATCACGGTGATCATAGTACCCATTATATCAAAAACGATGCCGGTACTACATTTGAATGGAGAGCTCCGGTAGACAGTGAGCCCTATCAGGTGCGTTTGCAGGTGGTCGATAATAATCTGGCTTCTGTAATAGATACTGTATGGATAACTGTATCGTCATCAGGAAGTAATACGCCGCCAACGGCCAATGCAGGAGCAGACCAGACCGTCAACGACAGCGATAATTCAGGAGCAGAAAATGTTACTTTGGACGGCTCTAATTCTGTTGCTGGTTCAGGTAGTATCAAAAGTTACGTATGGACAGAGGAGAGCAGTCAGATAGCTACAGGTATTAAACCAACCGTGAGTTTTGACGTTGGTACACATAATGTAATGTTGACTGTGACAGATGATTCCGGGAACAGCGCTTCTGACAGTGTTACCATAACCGTTACTCCTTATGTGGCTACCCGGGGAATCGAGATCACTAACTATTCTCCAAATCCCACTTCAGATATTGTTACGGTTGTATTTTATTCACCCGTAACCGGTACTATTAATATAAAGGTTGTTAGCAATTCAGGTGTAGAGGTTTTATCAACTACACACAATGCTACCGAAGGTGAAAACAACCAGGTTGACATTGATCTTTCAGGGTTGACTACAGGTGTTTATACTATTACCCTGAATGACGGAAAATCATCAGATGCATGTTCGGTAACAAAACAAGATGCTATACCTCCCAGGCCACTGGAGATCATAAGTTCCACATCTGAAACTTTCGATATATTTACTGTCTCTTTCTATAGTCCCGGTGCCACAAATATCTCTATTGAATTTTTTAATTCATCCGGCAACAGTGTTAAGAATATTACCTATCCGGCAAGCGAAGGCAATAATAAAACATCTCTTGACATATCAGATCTGCCAGAAGGAGAATACCGGGTTACTCTTTACGATGGAACTACTTCCACAGATTGTTATGTAACAAAAAAAGAAAAAGAAACAATATTATTCGGATTAGTTGAAGCGTCACCCGACCCGACTGTTGACCTCTTTGAAATAAAATTCAACAATCCGTCATCAGGCACTATTCACGCTGAAGTTTTTAATGATGCAGGGAAGAAAGTTTGGGAAGATAATTTTAACGTTGAAAAAGGATTAAATAAAAGCATTGTTCTTAATCTTTCATCTTTAGACCCCGGAAATTACAAAGTTACCGTTGATAATGGTAAAGATCCCGAATTAACTACTACTGTTACCAGACAGGCTTATATTAATGAGTAGTGGATAGTCGGGGCGCCACTTTGAGTGGCACTCCGACTATAGTCATATTAGAGTGATCCGATGACTTCAAGTCATCGGATCACTTATTTTTCAGAACCCCTTTAATTATATTAATAACCCTCTCCCTCGTAAATTCGTCCATATTCGAGCCGGAAGGCAGACACAGGCCGTACTTAAAAAGATATTCAGATGTTCCGTTCAGATAGCGGGGATAACCGGAAAAAACAGGCTGCAGGTGCATCGGTTTCCATAATGGCCGTGACTCTATATTTTCTTTTTCCAGATACTCATAAATATCTTCCCTTGAAACACCTGTTTTAACGGGATCAACAAGTATTGTTGTCAGCCATCTGTTTGAAAAGAATTTATCATCTGGCTCATCAGGGAAACTTATTCCTTCATACCTTCCCAGATTTTCCCTGTAATAAAAATAATTCTCCCTTCTTTTGGTTACCCTTTCATCTATTACTTCCATCTGTCCCCGGCCTATTCCTGCCAGGACATTACTCAATCTGTAATTGTAACCTATCCTGCTGTGCTGATAATGGGGAGCCGGGTCACGCGCCTGTGTGGCAAGAAAACGTGCTTCTTTTATTAACTCTTCATCATCGGAAAGCAATGCACCTCCACCTGACGTAGTAATTATTTTATTTCCGTTAAATGACAATATTGCCATTTTACCGAAAGAAGCTACAGGCCTGCCATTGTATCTACTACCCAGTGCTTCGGCTGCATCCTCTATTACCGGAATACCATAACCATCTGCAACTGCCATTATCTCATCCATCTTTGCCGGCATCCCGTACAGGTGAACAACTATAATAGCCTTCGGCATCCTCTTGCTGCTTTTCCGTTCCTCAAGCGCTTTCTCCAAAAGAGCCGGGTCCATATTCCAGGTTTCATTCTCACTATCTATAAACACCGGGGTTGCTCCCTGGTAAACTATCGGATTGACTGTTGCCGAAAAAGTGAATGTTGACACAAACACTTCGTCCCCCTCTTTAACTCCAAGCATTATTAATGCCAAATGAAGAGCTGCCGTTCCGGAACTCAAAGCAGCAGCATGATCAACTCCGCAATAATCAGCCAGGGTTCTTTCAAAAGCATCGACATTGGGCCCCAATGGCGCTATCCAGTTCTGTTCAAAAGCTTCATTAATATATTTCTGCTCATGCCCTGACATGTGAGGGCTGGAGAGGTAGATGCGTTTTTTTTGTGACATAGTTTTTATTTATAAGTATTCGGTTTGGTTCTCATTCACCGATCACCGATCACGGGTTGCTATTTCTTGAAGTATTCGGTAGTCGGTAGTCGGTAGTCAGTAATCGGTATTCAGTAATAGGTAGTCAGTATTCGGTAAATTTGGTTTACATCCTCTGATTACCGTTTACCGATTACCGTTTTTGAAGTATTCAGTAGTCGGTGTTCAGTAGTCGGTGTGTCCTTTG
>JALVJU010000058.1 GCA_027034005.1 Marinilabiliaceae bacterium | reverse complement strand
TGGTCAAGCAAAAAGAAATTGTTTTTGAAAAAGACTTATTTTCCGGTTAATTTTGTTCTTTCTAACGTATTTACTGGGATACAAAGCCATTTTTAATAGGTGTTGAAAAACTTTCGGATGATAGTGATTTTTACGTAAAAATTAATGGCCCCCCCTTTTAGTGATGATAAGGCAAATCACAGTGCATAAAGTATGCCGTATCGACTCTTTGAAAATGGTAGAAATGAGAGCTAAAGAGACTACTTTTTCTTATGCCTTAAATTTAGTTTGGTTCCTGGCCTGACTGTTTCTCCCTTGTGTAGGTTGTTGTATTTGAGCAGGCTTCTGAGTTTCACGCCGTACTTGTGTGAGATGCGCTGTAGTGTCTCTCCCTCTTTTACAATGTGGTACCCGTTGCTTTTGTGTGCTTTTCTGCGTTTTGGTTCAATGTAAAGGTGTTTGAAATCATTTATGTCAGCATTCTCGGGAATATCATTGTAGCGGAATATCTCCCACGGTCTCAGATCGAACTCTTCCGAGATGCTTTCAAATGTGTCACCGTCCTGCACGTCAATGTACTTAACATTGTTGTTGTATTTCACCTCATGTGTCTTATACGGATTGATCACAAAATCATCAACACCGCCTTCTGACGTCCTGACATATTCTCCCTCTTCTTGCTCATATTTTTTAATATCCTTTTTGCTCAGTTTGCTGTCGAGTTTATAAAGCTGGTACTCTTCGATTATTTTTATCAAACGGTGGGCGTATCTCGGGTCGGTTGCATACCCTGCATTTTTTAGCCCGTGCGCCCATCCTTTGTAATCGGTTGTTTTAAGGGTAAAGAGTTTTGCATACCGGCTTTTGCTTGTCAGGAAATTACTGTGGTCGATATATGAGTCGTAAACTTTATTGTATTTCCTGAAGCACTCGTGACGGCGGTCGTCATCGTAGTATACCTTTTTGCCTTTCCAGTCGCTGTGGCATTTGATGCCAAAATGGTTGTTCGATTTTCTGGCAAGGGTACTGTTCCCCGCATTTGATTCCAGTAATGCCTGTGCCATGGTGATACTTGCCGGGATGCCGGTTCGTTTCATTTCTTTTATGGCAAGGTCTTTATACTTTTTTATATATTGTTCGTAAGTTAATTTTCCTGATGCTGATGCATTTGCATTTATGGAAATAAATGAAAGAAAAAAAAACAGGCTGTAAATGGCAACTCTCTTCATCAAAATATAATTTCAATTTTCAACAACGGCAGCAAAGATAAAAAAATAGGAACAGGATTTAATTGGATAAATGCTAAACATTATTGTATTTTTGAAACAAATGTGATTCAAGAATTATGAAAAAGAAGGATATCTCAGTTTCGGTACAAATATATGGAACAGGAAGTGAACTGCCCGGTGAGATGAAGGAACTTATGGATAAAGCTAAGGAGGCCGGCGAAAAAGCTTATGCTCCTTATTCCGGGTTTCAGGTTGGGGCAGCTGTCCTGCTCGGGAATGGTGAGATAATCACAGGCAGCAATCAGGAAAATGCCGCCTATCCTTCAGGTCTGTGTGCTGAGAGAGTTGCCGTGTTTTATGCGAAAGCTAAATATCCCAATGTTCCGTTGAAACAGCTTGCCGTGATAGCCATAAAGGAGGGAGAAGTTGTTGAAACGCCCGCAGCACCATGCGGTGCATGCCGTCAGGTGTTGATAGAATATGAAGACAAACAGGGGGCTCCACTTTCGGTTCTTCTGGCAGGCAAAAACGAAACCATTAAAATTGAGAGGTCTTCAGACCTTTTACCGCTCTCTTTTGGAAGCAAAGAACTTGAATGACAGGTTTTGACTTTCGAATAACCCGGTTGAACTTTCTGCTGGTTTTTGTTGTTATTATATATAAACAAAACATGTAGGCATGAAGGAAAATAAGTACGAGCACTATTTACAATACATTCCCGGTGTAAGGTTTTGGATAATCACTACAGGTGTGATCATCACATTTGCGGCAATTAAACAGGCTAGTCACATTGTTAACATTATTTTGCTTGCAG
>JALVJU010000057.1 GCA_027034005.1 Marinilabiliaceae bacterium | reverse complement strand
GACAGCCGGGGCCTCGTGAGATGATCAACCGCCACAGCCGTCCGATGTCGCCTCTCTTCAAGGATGGACGTCTGTTCGTGCCGGGCGACAACAGGATAATTGTTGTGGATGCATACAACGGCACCCCGCTATGGAAACGGTATGTTCCCGACTCACGGGTTCTTGGTGCTTTGCGCGATTGCGGCACCATGGCTGTTACCGATGACCATGTGTACATAGCTGCCGGACAATCTGCCCTTGGCTTTAAGGTTGAGAACGGCGACCAGGACATAGCACTTGAAGCGCCTCAGGTAGTTCCGGGACAGGAAAGCAAGTGGGGATATCTTGCCATAGTAGATGACCAGATATTCGGATCAGGCAAGAAACCGTCGGCTTCGGTAACTGTCCTTGGCCGTGACAACTGCGACACTTTTGAAGGTGATTACCGCGATATGGTCTCAAGCGATTACCTCTTTTCCATGAACAGGAAGACAGGCGAGGTGTACTGGACATACCGGGGCCTTGTTTTCAACAATACAATAACCATAGGTGACGAATACGTTTACTTTGTTGAAAGCCGCAATCCTAAGGCACTGCTCGATTTCGACGGACGCCTCAGGGTCGATCACTTCAACGTAGGGCCTACATACATCGTGAAACTTGATCAGAGAACAGGGGAAAAGATGTGGGAGAAGGAATTCAAGTTCCCTTACTCGCAAATCATGTTCCTGGCTTTCACAAAACATAAACTCATTGTTACAGGATCGTTCAACGTGGATGCCAATGTTCACTATCGCATTTATGCCTTTGACGGCGGCGACGGCCATGAAATATGGCAGCAGGAGTACCAAGGAGGAAAAATTGGCGGCTCTCACGGTGAGCAGTGGCAACACCCTGTGATCATCGGCGAACGGCTCTTCCTGTTCCCGTACATCTTTAATATTGAGAATGGCGACCGTGCAGATGTTACATTCGATAAGGGTGGATGCGGCGGTTTCTCCGGATCGGCCAACAACCTGTTTGCAAGGAATTCCAACCCTACTTTCTACGATATTTACGAAGAGAATAGGGAAGGGACACATTTAACAGAGGTAAACAGGCCAGGCTGCTGGATAAACATTATTCCTGCAGGGGATATCATCTCCGTGCCGGAAGCCAGCTCAGGTTGTACCTGCGATTATCCGATACAGACATCATTTGTTTTTATATCGAAAGATTAGATTTAAATCCGGACAAAACAGCTTATGCGCAAACTATCAGTTTTAATTCTTCTTTTTTTTACAGGGCTTTCGGGCTTTGCATGTAGGTTTACCGTGCGTGAGATTGGTTTTGCCGATTTTGGGAAAGATCAGTACTACTTTGTTCTGTTTAAGGATGCCCGCGTTACAGATGACATGGTGCGTACATTTAAAAGTACTGCCGGGGCTGCCATGCTGGATGCCAATGTCAACATTCGGGTGATAGATGTGGAGAACGATACATCGTCACTGATCAAATACTACAATAAATACCAAGGTGATGAAAAGCCAAACATAATGCTTATATCGCCGGAGAAGAGGGCTAAAGCATTTTTCATAGATAAGACGGAGAACTTTTCTCTTGCCTTGTGGGATATCATCGAGGATGTCCTGGTATCTCCCGCGCGGAAGGAACTTGACGATCACATCATCAGGTCGTACTGTGTCATTTTCTTCGTTGAAGGCACAGATAAAAAGGAGAATGAGAAGGCATGGGCGGTCCTGGATAAAGGTATTGAAGAGATAAAACAGATAATGGGCGGACTGCCGCACCCAGTGAACACACCTCCTTATGTGGTGACGATAAAAGCAGATGAAACAAAACGTGAAGATGTGATGCTGTGGGCGCTTGACTGGGAGAAGAAAGATGCGGCACATCCTGCAATTGCCATGATGTACGGACGTGCAAGGAGAATGGGGCCCATGCTCAAAGGAGACCGTATCAGGCAGGATATAATCGAGAATATGCTGCGTTTTATCGGTGAGGACTGCGAGTGCGGACTTGACCGCAGTTGGATGCTTGGAACAA
>JALVJU010000056.1 GCA_027034005.1 Marinilabiliaceae bacterium | reverse complement strand
TAACCGACCTTATCGATTCGTTCAACATCCCATCATTCGCCGTTATCAACAAGTATGACATTAACAAAGAAGTTGTTGGTGAGATCGTGGAGTTTTTAGCCGGGAAAAATATACCTTTACTTGCCAAACTGCCATTCGACAAACAGATGGTAGAAGCAATGGTAAACGGTAAGACGATCGTGGAGTACGCCCCCGATTCCGAGATATCGCAAAAAATAAAAGAGGTGTGGGATAAAATAAAGAACTGATTATGCCTAAAACAGAAGCTTTTGACAATCACCTGAAAGAGTACGAAGAGTGGTTCGACGGCAACCGCTATGTTTATCTTTCGGAACTGGAAGCTGTCGGGCAGCTGCTTCCGAAAACAGGAAGAGGTATTGAAGTTGGTATCGGAAGCGGGTTGTTTGCCGGGCCACTCGGCATCAAAGAGGGTTGTGATCCGTCGGCAGAGATGAGAAGCAAAGCGGAAAAGCGCGGCCTGAAAGTCAAGGAGTGTGTTGCAGAAAATCTGCCGTATGAGGACAACTCCGTTGATTACGCTTTAATGGTGACTACCATCTGCTTTGTGGATGACCCGCAAAAAACATTTAAGGAAATAAACAGGGTATTGAAACCCGGCGGTTCAGTGGTGGTCGCTTTTGTTGATAAGGACAGCCCCGTGGGCAGGATATATCTTGAAAACAAAGAGAAGAGCATGTTTTACAAAGAAGCGACTTTTTTCAGCACAAAAGAGCTCCTTGACCTTTTGCAAAATGCCGGGTTCAAAACAGAAAAGACCATACAGACCGTTTTTGGAATGCTGCATGAGATATCAGAAGTACAGCACCCGAAAGAAGGCCACAACGAAGGAAGCTTTGTCGTGATAAAAGGGGTGAAAACAGGAATACCTCAAACGTGATTTTTTACTAATTTAGCACGTGAGGATGCAGGTTAAGGCACCGAAACATCCAGGACATAAAAATAAAAACCAATTAATATAAAATATATGGCCCTACGATTTGCATTTGCACTGAACAGGAACAACGAGTTTGAAAACCGCCATTTCGGTGATTCGGAGAAATTTGCCATCTACGAATGGGACGGAAAAGAGTTCAGAAACATACACGAAGACGTGAATGTTTTTAAGGATGACGACGAGCACGAGCATCATCACGGAGACAACAAGAAAGGAAAACAGATAGTAAAACATCTTACCGGGAAAGGTGTAAAAGTACTGGTGTCAAAACAGTTCGGAAGGAATATCAAAATTATCGATCAGCATTTTGTGCCGGTCATAACATCTGCCAACAATGTGGAAGAGGCATTGGCCGTCCTGCAGGAAAAACTCCTGTCCATACTGGAAGATATCGAAAGTAATCCCGAACACCACAAGCTCGTCGATCTGAGGAAATAGAACAACATTCCTTAAATCATCACAGCATTACATCCTTACAGCATTATCGCATTGCAGCATTACATCATTAACTCATCGCCCCATGGAAGTTTTCGGTCCCGTACCATCCCGCCGACTCGGCATCAGTCTTGGCATAAACAACATACCACACAAGGTATGCAGTTATTCGTGCCTATACTGCCAGGTGGGGAAAGGCGATAAGATACAGGTTGAAAGACAGGAATTCTACACCCCTGATTACCTTGTTGAAAAAGTCAAGGCGGTATTGGACAGCATTACCGGCAAACAAAAGTATCCGGATTATCTCACCATCGTTCCGGACGGCGAGCCCACTCTTGACATCAACCTCGGGACATTGATCGAAAAGCTGAAAGTCTTCAACATTCCTGTGGCAGTTATCACAAATTCAACATTGCTGCCTGACCCGCAGGTTCGGGAAGAGCTGCATAAAGCAGACTATGTTTCGGTTAAGTGCGACACATTTAATGAAGACATCTGGCGGAAGCTCAACATTCCCCACAAGTCACTTAAACTGCCTGACATCCTTGATGGCATCAGGACATTCACAGAAGAATTCAATGGTGAGCTTGTTACGGAAACAATGATACTGAAAAATGTGAACGACTCTGAAGAG
>JALVJU010000055.1 GCA_027034005.1 Marinilabiliaceae bacterium | reverse complement strand
ACAGATTGTACGGTAATAGTTACTTGAAACCGCCTTGGTACGATGGACGTATGCCGGGTGGTGTGGGGGGACAGCGGCGCGAGCCGCTTCCTACCCGATTAGCCCCGTCCGTTAGGGCGGGGCCAGGAATCACGAAAATCAAACGTGGTTGGCGGGATTTTTGATGCGCAGCATTCAAAAATCATGACAACCGCACCACGCAATTATTGAGGGCACAGAAAACCCACAACAAATCTAGTAGAACCTTTTATTTATCCTGCCTGAACAATGCCTCCTGCTTTACCTGTCCCCTACTTGTAATAAGGATCTTTGAGAGAAGCTATCTCACAGTAAAGTATAAATCCATGCACTGCGACTGATACGTAACTATGATATCCGTCCGTATCTGCAAACAATCCTCCCAACCCACCAAGCAGGGCAATGACAGTAAAAATGAGCATAACTATCACGGCCCACTTTTGCCCTTTGAACGTACCTATCGTGACAAATACATCCAGGACGATAAAAGGCAGAACCAGCAAAATTATAACAAGAGCGCCTGCTCCGAAGATAAATGAGAATACGGGATCCTGTGCCATACCTGCCAGAAAGCTGCTACCAAACATAACAAGGGTCAGCATTAGTGCCCCCATAGCCAAACCGAAAATATTTGCTATCCCCAGCACTGTACCTTGCCAGGGCCTCACATTTTGTTGATCAATGATATCCATAGTTCTTTGTTTAATTCATATCAAACAAGATACAAAATACTTTGTTAAATGCACGAAAAAAGGTGACTGAAAAGCCACCTTTCTGTATCCGGATCCTTCAGACAATGTTACCTGTGCCTGAACTAAACACTGCTTTTTACTTTATCCCTCTTAACCTTTTTTCCCAGTTCCAGGCCGATAAAAGGGTCTCTTCAAGTGTCTTCTCCGCTTTCCAGCCAAGCTCCTTGTTGGCGCAAGAAGTATCTGCCCATATCTTTTCGATATCACCTTCACGACGACCGACTATCTTGTATTTTAGATCAACTCCTGTAACTTTCACGAAAGATTTTACAAGCTGCATGACAGAAACGCCTTCGCCGGTACCCACATTGAAGTATTCATAATTCTTTTTGTTCTTTCCGTTTATCAGGCGGTCGATAGATACAACATGTGCTTTGGCAAGATCTACAACATTGATGAAATCTCGGATGGCTGTTCCATCGGGAGTGTCGTAATCATCCCCGAAAATGCTCAGCTCCTCCCTCACTCCTGCTGCAGTTTGCGTAATGAAAGGCACAAGGTTGTTTGGTACTCCCACAGGCAGTTCTCCGATAAGTGCCGAAGGATGTGCCCCAATGGGATTGAAATACCTTAAAGCTATCAGATTGTGGCCCTCATTCACTTTTGCAAAATCACGCATGATGTCCTCACTTACTGCCTTGGTATTACCGTATGGCGACTCGGCCTCTTTACGCGGGGTTTCCTCGGTTACAGGCAATTTATCCGGCTGTCCGTATACCGTACACGACGAAGAAAAGACGATATGCTTAACTCCGTAATTTTTCATGCCATCAAGAATGTTCATGAGCGAATTAAGGTTGTTACGGTAGTACATAAGCGGTTTTTGCACCGATTCGCCGACAGCTTTGTAAGCTGCAAAATGGATAACAGCTTCTATGTCGGTATATTTACTAAAGAACTTATCCGTGAGCTTTGTATCAGCAAGATCGAACTTCTCAAAGTGCGGACGAATGCCGGTTATCTTCTCAATATTGTCAAGAACTTCAATCTTAGAATTGGACAGGTTATCCACGATTATTACATCATATCCTGATTCCTGCAGCTCGACTACAGTATGGGATCCGATGTAGCCCGTTCCTCCTGTTACCAGTATTTTTTTACTCATGTCAGTTAAGTTTGTTTGTTTTTTCCAAAAGTAATGATAAATCACCAGCAATTCCGCAACAACATAATTTTTAGATTGATTAAAGTTAGTCAAAAAACAGGGCAAAACAATCCTTGTCCGTAACAAAAACGTTGCGAACTTTATATAGGATATGTAC
>JALVJU010000054.1 GCA_027034005.1 Marinilabiliaceae bacterium | reverse complement strand
ATTGAAGCCCCCGTGTAGATGGGAATGATCATGGTGCCCATAAGCGGGAAAATGTGGTGCATGGGAAGGAGCATCAGGATCACATCGTTTTCGGTATATATGTTGATGTGTTTGTAAACGCCGTCGATGTTGGCTTTCAGGTTCCTGAAGCTAAGCATCACCCCCTTGGGGTCACCTGTTGTTCCCGAGGTGTAGATTATAACCGCAGTCTTATCATCGGCATCATTGATCTTAACCGGCTCGTTTGTGAGGCCGGTTTCAGTGTTTTCATGTTCATCGATAACAAAAGTCTTTGTGTCATGGTTCACTTTCTTCAGTGCCTCTTTCATTGTTGGCTCTGTATCCTTTGACACAAAGATCACTTCCGGCTTACTATCATTCAGGATGTATGCAATGTCGTCAACCGATGACATGAAATCGATGGGAACAGCAATGGCGCCGTTTGCCCAGGCAGAATAAAATGAATAAACCCAGCCCGCACGGTTCTCAGAAAAAATTACGACTTTATCAGGATTGATGTCTTTATACAGAGCGGCAAACTCTGATACTTTTGCATTCAGTTTCTTATAAGATATTTTCTCGCCCTTCTCGAAGAGAACGGTCTTGTCGCCATTGTTATGGATCATGATACCTCTGTTTGTTTTAGTAAACAAAGATACAAAACAAATGGTTTATGACGATGATTAATTCAGGGGTGTGTCAGAGTTTGTGATTGCCGTTGAAGGCATAGTAAACACTTACTTCAAGGATCCTGTTGTACTGCCCCGGTTTTCGGCATCCCCAAAGGTCCATGGGCAACTTTTCTTCGTACGGGGCCCTTATACTTGCAAGCGATACGGAATACCTGCCGTTTATCCAAAGCTTCGGCGTGAAATGGTAATTGATGCCAAGGATGCCAGCATACTCCATTGTTTTAAACGGGTAGTCTATTTCCTCATAATCGAGTATCTCTTTGCTCGACACAAGTGTGCCGATTGAAATGCCGGCCTCAAGCGAAACATGGCGCATGTTGTACCTTACTATTATCGGGATCTGCATATAATTCAGTGTAAGGTTGTAATCTTTCATATTTCCCGTTTCATAGTCCGGTGTATGCCTTGAACCTTTCTTCATGTACTCGATCTCAAATTGCAGGTCCCATCGGTTATTTTTGCTTATTTGCCTGTAAACGAACCCGCCGATGTTATACCCCACTTTATGATATCCGCCATAACCGTCCCCGTCAACCTGGGTGAAGGTTACTCCACCTTTGGGGCCGGCATGGAAGTTTTGTGAAAATGAATCAATGCCGGTCAAGGATAAAACGAAAGAAAGTATCAGGTATTTGTAAATATTTTTCATGGTTGAATGATTTAAGTTTAGGTTATCATCTTTTTAAGTTCAGCAATCCCCTCTGATGCTTTTTTCTTTATCTGTGTAACATTTAAACCTTGGGTGATGTTCATCTCTCCCGGATCGATAAGATATACCGGTATCCCAGGCGGGATGTTCCAAAGAAGGCCGGCAGCAGGATAAACGTTGAGCGATGTGCCTATCACAACAAAGATATCGGCTGTTTTAACTATCTTCTCTGCTTCGCTGATGGCAGGAACGGCTTCACCAAACCATACTACGTGTGGCCTAAGCTGAGAGCCTTTCTCGCATTTATCGCCAATTTTCAGTTCCCAATGGTCAAGTTCATAAACAAGGGAAGGGTCAACTGTGCTACGTGCCTTTTTCAGTTCACCGTGAAGGTGCAACACGTTTGAACTTCCGGCTCTTTCATGCAGGTCGTCCACATTCTGGGTTATGATCTTCACATTGAAATACTTCTCCATCTCTGCGAGTTCCAGATGTCCCTTGTTAGGTGAACTCTCAAAAAGCTGTTTGCGCCTCTGGTTGTAAAATTCAAGAACAACTTCAGGGTGCTTTGCCCAACCTTCGGGACTTGCAACTTCCATTATGTCATACTGCTCCCATAATCCGCCCATGTCACGGAATGTCTTAATTCCGCTTTCGGCGCTCATGCCCGCTCCGGTAAGTACGACCAATGTTTTCATAATTTACTTGTTGTGCAGAAAATTAAAGATAATGAATAAATCAGATAAATAGAAACCCTCCCCGGATTAAGTTTCAGGGAGGGTTTTTTTTAAATAAACGAGACTATTTAGTCAGTTTTAAAAATGAAGGCTCCATGTCAATGATTCATCGTCGCTGTCGAAAGAAACTGCCAGCAAATCAGGCCCTATCCTATTTACTGTTATTTTTCTTGCTGATGAATTTACTTTAAGGTCTTTCTGTACTGTTCCTTTTGGAGCATAAATGTAAAGCACATATTTATCACCGGGGACTATTTCTGATTTACCACTTATGATCTTTGTCTCGTCATCCCAGTGGTAGTATTTCAGGCTGTATGCAGAAGTGATATGCCTTGATGTGCCCATCAGCATAGGATGGCCGTTCTCTTTCCTGATGATCAAAGCAAGAGTTCCGTGAGCGGGAACTGTTTGCTCTATCCTATTTGCCGGAATATTCACAAGTTTTTTGTTCCAGAAGTCGAAAGCAACATATTTGCTCTCTTTTTCAAGTCCCAGGTCTGAGCTCAGATCAAGGGCTTTCAGTGTATCATTATCCGTCCAGTTGTAAAGAGAAACAACATCATAACTGCCACTTGCCGCGTTCACTTTCAAGTCAAGTGCTTTGGGGAATGATTTTGGTTTGGGACAGCATTTTGCCTTAGTCTTGAACGGATAGAGGTCCATAGCCCTGATAGGCATTGCCGGCATTGTCTTCCGGTAAAGGTCTAATTTCTCTTCCGGCAACGGCTTAACGAGATTCGGGTAATTCTTTGCCCATCCGATGTTGAATTTGCTGTTCAGGAACTTATCAAGTCTCTCTTTTGAAAAATCAGCCACAAAATCAGAGAATACGTAAGCCTGCCCGGCCAGTGATATCGTGCTTACTATGGTTTTACCCTCTTCCTTGGTCAGTGGGTCACGTACCATCACATCATCAGGATCAGACCACCAGCAAATCCCGTTCAGATAATTGGCACCGAAAAGAGAGTTAAAGAAGGTCTGCATTCCTCCTGACCAGTGGTTTTTGCCTGTCCATGAGGCATAATCGTCACCGCCAGTTCGTGAACCGTCGAAATATTCAAACCCAACGCCTATCTCATGCATTGCACAACCCAGCAGATATCCCTGATCGCCGAAAATGTCTCTCAGCACTTTATGTGTTTCACGATAAATCTCCCTACTGTTCTTCGTAGAATCAAATGCCATGGAGCGGTTCTTTTCGTAAAAATCCATCCATGTTCCCCAGCCGCCTGCTTTCAGGTAGCCAAGGCCCCAGTCTTTCACCAGTGTTTCGAAAAGCGGCCGCAGGTGTTTTTTTATAACATCCGGATTCGTGTAATCAAGGCGCTTGACAGTTTTGTCGGCAGAACAACATGCCGGGGAGAGGTTGCCGTCCTTGTCATGCAGGAAGAAGTTTTCAGGATATTTTTTTGCCATGGATGGTCTGGCATAGTTGTCGCCAAAGATGTTGAGCCAAAGTCCGGGAACAAATCCTTTGTCGATCACATGCTCAAACCACACTTTGCCTCCATTGGGATAAAGCCCTTTGTACCAATCAAGCCAGTTAGCCGAGTCTCCTCGGGAGTAGGCCGCATCAAGCTGGATATATTTAACACCATATCGCTTCAGCTTTTCTGCTATCGCATCAGTCTCTTTGAAGAGTGATTCCTCCGATGGGCTCATGTAGTAGCAGTACCAGCTGCTCCAGCCTGTGGGAGCGGTCTTAAATCTGTCGGCTATGGGGGCGTACTGCGGTTTGTAATTTTTGATGTCATACCTGGACAGCCCCACAACTTCATCATAATATTTTTTTATAAGATGAATATCATCACCTTTTACCGGTGTGAAAGCAATGTCCATCATTTCCGGATCTTTTTTATCCCTGGTCAGCAGGCTGTTGTCGGGAAAGCTGATCATGATATCCGTATTCATGTCAAAAAGGTTATGAATATTTGTTGCCGAAACAAACCCCATTTGAGTGTACATCACATCATTGTCCTGTTCGGCAACACGTGCAGGTATCCTTTTTTCCGGAGCGGGAGCAACAGCAGAAACGGCGGCACCTGAAAGATCAGTAGAGAAGTCAATGCCTGAATCGGACAACTTAATGGCCCATTCCGATTTGGGCTTTTTTGATGATATTTTAAGGTTATTACCTTCTGTTTTGAAAGACCAACCTTTCAGTGCTATCTTTTTGTGATCGCTGGCAATTAACCGGACATCTGTTAAAACTGTTCCAAGTTCACTGTTTGAGAAGCTCAGTGTTCCATCGCCGGGATTGGCCTCTACGGTCCATCCGTTTACGGTTACCGTTTCCTTTTTGCTGCATGAAAAGAGAAACAATGTGAAGCCCAAAAGCATGAGAAAGATCGCTCGTGTTTTCATAAGGTTGAGATTTTTAGTTTAATTTATATAAAATGAATGATAGTTAATATGCTTGCAAAATCTCTGGCAGTTTGTCGGTAATTCCCCTCCCACAATTTTAATGCTAAAAAACAAACCTGCTTTTACTTAATATCCCTGAAAAGAGTTTCACACCTAACGATGTCATAAAAAAAGAATGTCCATCTCGTTGTTCAAAATACCTGATTTGTCCGGTTGTCCATCCCATAAACCTTTTTCTATCAGATATTTT
Source organism: Marinilabiliaceae bacterium (assembly GCA_027034005.1). Lineage (GTDB taxonomy): Bacteria > Bacteroidota > Bacteroidia > Bacteroidales > Marinilabiliaceae > JAADEM01. The sequence goes on along the minus strand of JALVJU010000054.1, from coordinate 1,474 downwards.
TTCAGTATCAAAAAGTATGTCAGGGGGAATTCATCTTTTTGCCAATGTTGTTCGTAGTTCAACAAACCGGTGGATTTGATGAATTTGTCTAGTCCAAGGATTATTCCGTAGTATAGGTCGGCAGCCGCTATTACTTCATTCAAAACAGTTACTCCTGTTGATGAATCGAACAGGTCGGTGTATTCGATGATTTTTATTGTCACAGCCTCTCCGTCTTCAGTTGAAAGTATCCATTTGTAGCTTTTTTCTTCCCCGTACCAATCAATCATTTGTATGTTTTCCTCATTCCAGATATGCGACGGTTCAAAGATTATGGAAACCATCCCCCGTAACAGATCGGACAAGGGATCTCCTGAACTCGAGACGGCAAACTCAACTATATGGCCGTTAATGTCCAGCACACTTATGGCTGAACCCGGATCAGTCAACAGGTATTTGAATTTCACAGGATTATTCATCCGGGAAGAGGAATTTTGGTTTGGTTAAGATTACATTCAATGTATAAAAATATAAAATTCCTGCGATTTTAAAAGTGTGCAGCGAGTTTTTTTGTCAGGAGGTGATGTCATCGATACTGTAACCAAGCTTCATAAGTGCCTCAGGAGAAAGTATGCTTTTAAGTTTATCTTCATCAATAAGGTGCAGTTTTTCATTTGCCTTGAATATGTTCTTTCCTGTCGATTTCATCTCTTTTGCCAGTGCTGAAGCTTTGTTGTAACCAATGTATGGTATCAATGCCGTAACGATTGACGGGCTGAATGTTACTTCTTTGTATGTATCTTCAGGTTTCGATATTTGAAGTTCCGAAAATAGATCTTCTGCAAGGCTTTCATTGGCAGCGATTAACAGTTTCAGGGATTCAAGCATGGCATGACCGATAACCGGGAGGTATGCGTTCAGTTCCAGAGTGCCCAAACCAGCAAGTTGTGTGATCAGCTGATTGTTGGCATACACCTTGTGTGCCACACTGATAACAAATTCAGGGATTACGGGGTTTATCTTTCCCGGCATTATCGAACTTCCAACCTGTTTCGGGGGCAGAGTGACATTTTTGTGCCGGAAAAGATCGGAAGAAAGCAGTCTCATATCTGAGGATATCTTTTCAAGGTTAACGGCATGAGCATTTAAAATGGCATGTACTTCCACAAATGAATCAAGGTTCGAAGTAGCGTCTGGCAGGTTCTCGCCTCGTGTCACCGGCAGGCCTGTCTGTCTTTGAAGTTCGTTTACTACCTGCAGGATGAAAAACCGCGGGATGGAAAGGCCTGTACCCACTGCTCCACCTCCGAGATTGACCTCCTTTATCCGTTCAAAACATTTCGATACCCGCCACCAATCGCGTGACAGGGCATTGTTGAAGCTGCTGAAAAGCTTATCGAACGATGTGGGAACGGCCTCCTGCATCTGTGTATACCCCTGCCTAATAACATTTCTTGTTTTGCCTTCCTGTGTTTCTATCTCTTTTCTAAGAGCA
>JALVJU010000053.1 GCA_027034005.1 Marinilabiliaceae bacterium | reverse complement strand
TTCATTGGCAGGTTGGCCATAGCTTTTGCAATGTCAACATACTTTGTCGAATCCATTTTGAACGGTGACTGTTCAAAGTTCTTTTTTACCTGCTTGGCACCAAAAAATCCCAAAGCATAGGATACACTGTCAACCTGATCATTCAGGTCAAATTTTCCTGTGTGGGGAACCTTGCCGCAAGAAGCAAGGATTACAGTTAAAGCTATAACTGCGCTTAAATTTCTGATAGATTTCATAATTAATTTTTATTTGTAATTAGAGTTATTAAACAATTTCAAGTAATTCAACATCGAAAATAAGTGTGCTGTGTGGGGCGATGGCCTGTCCTGCGCCTCTTTCACCATAAGCAAGTTCCGAAGGGATAAAAAGTTTCCATTTCGAACCTACAGGCATCATCTGAAGTGCTTCAACCCAACCTTGTATCACACCGTTCACGGGGAATACGGCAGGTTCGCCACGCTCAACAGAACTATCAAAAACAGTACCGTCGATAAGTGTACCATGATAGTGGCATTTAACCTGATCAGTAGCTTTTGGCTTTGGGCCGTTACCCTCTTTTAATATTTCGTACTGAAGCCCGCTTTCAAGCTCGGTTACGGTTTCTCTTTGTGCATTTTCGGCAAGGAATGCTTTGCCTTCTTCTATCTTGGCTCCGTTTTGTTTGTTCTGAAGTACTGTGAAAAACTCCTGCAACAGGTGGTTTGCTTCCTGTGTTGTCATTTTTGTATCTTCCCCGCTGAAAACAGCTTTAAGTCCTTCGTTAAAATCTTCGTAGTTAATGTTTTCTACACCTGATGTTTTCAGGTTTGATGCAATGTTCATGCCCAATGCATAACTAATCTCTTCCATTATATTTTTTTATTGTTAAAAATCTGTGCGAAAATACATTTATTCTTTGGTTTTGAGAAATGATACGATGTTAAAGTAAGGTTAAAGTCCTGGATGATTTCTGTTTGATATGTTAAAAGGTTATTTTTACTGTACAAAAACAGATGAATTATGTACACATATGAATATCCCCGCCCTGCCGTAACTACCGATGCGGTTATCTTTGCCGTTGAAGGAAATAAGAAATATGTCCTGCTGATTAAACGCGGCCGGCCTCCTTTTGAAGGGATGTGGGCACTGCCCGGCGGTTTTCTCGATTACGACGAAGAGCTGGAAGATGGTGTAAAGCGTGAGCTGGAGGAGGAGACAGGTCTGACAGGGATTGAACTTAAACAGCTGAAAGCTTATGGGGGTGTCAACCGTGATCCACGGCACAGGACTATCAGTGTTGTGTTTTACGGAATAACCGGCCAAAGGCATGAGGTGAGAGGGATGGACGATGCTGCGGAAGCAAAGTGGTTCCCCATTAACGATTTGCCACCCATGGCCTTTGACCACGAGCAGATACTACAGGATGCGATCCGGGAGCTGTCAAAAAAACAGTGACACTCACAGGCTACTGTCATATAAATAATAGAATGTAGTAATGTTTATGCTATCTGCACACTTTAGTTTACTGAAAATAGTTAGTAGGCGTTGGGATGCCCCTTCAGGGCTTAGGGTATGGGAGGGATGTCAAAATAAGCTTAGCATATCTCTACTTATCTAATCTCCCTTGAGATCGAATTTTCAAGGACAATGCAGGTTTCAGGCCCCATGTTGAAAATAAGGTCGAGGATGCTCAGGTTGGGATAAAAACTCTGTTTTTCTGTGAAAAGCTGATAGTATGGAACTGGGCTAAAACGGATATCATAAGTGCGATAGTCCTTTTTTGGATGAATTGTCTCCCTCAGGTCTTCAACATCATCTCCGTAATTTTTTATGTACTCTTTTGTGAAAGATATCTCTTTGGATATATCCAGCATGTCAAGTGCGGCAGTAAGTGCAGCATGATTAAAGTCCAGGAGGAAATCCCATCGCTTATCGTAAAGAGGTAAAATATCATCGATGTAGTACTCAAGGAAAGGTGAGCTGTTGTATGCCGATGTTATCGAACGCAGATGGTTCTTTTGCCAGTTTGTGTCATAACTGATGCGGATATCTTTTGTTCGCATTTTTCCGTCAGTCTTCATCTGCGGCTTAACGACAGGCAGAGTCAGGTTCATGGGGCCGTTGGCAGCAAGAATGGTTGTCCGGTTACGGTAAGTCTTCTTCTCGTAATTGTCGAACTGCTCAACGGTTACTTTGTCTGCTTCGAGAATATGGCAATAGCTCTGTACAGGCCCGAAATATTGAGATGTGATCAGGATATGTTTTGCCACTGTCAATGTGTTTTCAGGTCTTCTTTTTCTTTTCTGCTCATTGCCCTTTTGTGTGCCTTAACAGTTGTCCATGACATAGCTGCTCCAAAAAATACGGCCTGCAATACCTGCTTGACAAATATAACTTTACCGGTATCGTAGTATTCCCATACCGACATTAAAGTACCAAACACAATTGCATTGAAAAGGAAATTTGCGAAGTATGAACTTTGGAGTAGTTTTCTCATCTGTCTATTCCTCTGATCTTTCAAGTGTTTTAGTGTTGTCGGAAAGAGAACTGTCATCTTGTGGTTCCGGTGTTACAACCTCATTTATGGTTTTCGGCTTACGGCTGAAGTATCCGTAAAGGGAACCGCTGATCAATCCTAAAAGGAATGTTGCAATGATGATCACAGCTTTTGAAACCTGTACTGTCCACATTAAAAAACTGATTTCGGTGGGTTGGGAGTTTTGTACCGAGAATGTCACGAGCAGGATTGCTATCAGTATAAAGAACCAAAATGATACTTTCATAATTTTTGTTTTTGCATGAATTTGATAGTGTAAATTTATCAAATAGACTTTACAATGCCTAATATTTGGGCCGGGTTCTGTTTGTAGGTTTCTTGTTTGTTTGAACGATTACTGTTCCTGCTGTTGCAGGAATGTGATTTTAATCTTTCTTGCTGTAAAGCTTTTTGTCAACTATGCCGATGATATGGTTGTCGGGGACAAAGCCCCAGTAACGGCTGTCGAAAGAGTGGGGACGGTTGTCTCCCATCACCCAGAAGTAATCCATCTTAAAGGAGTATGACCTGGCAGGCTTGCCGTTTATCAGTATCGTGTAGCCATCTATCTTAAGTTTATTCCCTTCGTAAGCAGTTATCATTCTGGCATACAGTGGCAGATTTTCAAGTGTCAGTTTTATGGTGCTGCCTTTCCGGGGAACGGTCAAAGGCCCGAAATTATCTTTGTTCCACAAAAAACTTATGTCGAACGGAAAGACATTAGGGTCAGGCATGTTGAGCGGTTTTGTTTTCTTTGTCAGATACTTTGAGAGATTGTTTTTTTTGATGTCTGCATTGGTAAGTTCCACGATGATGCTACCATCTTTGGAGAACTGGTTAAGGGCTACGTTCAGTATCACCTGTTTTATACCGTAAGGTGCATCAGTTTTGATGGTGTATGTGTGAATCTCAAAAGGCAGGGGCTTGAGTGTTTTGCCATTGATAATGCCTGTCCCGTTTCTGAAGGTTACTGTGTCTCCCGGCAACCCGATAATCCGTTTTATGTACTTGATGCGTCTTTTTACAGGTTTGTAAACCGATTTGCTGAACTCTTCCTTTTTCAGGAACGGATTGCCCCGGTACTGCCTTTTCAGGTAGTAGTAGTTGTCTTGCTGCCGGTTTTGAAGAACAGTGTCGCCTTCGGGGAAATTGAATACGATAACATCATATCTTTTGAAACTCCCGAAACCTTTTATTCGTCTGAATTTATCCGGGTTTTCAACTTTTACGGCAGCGCCAGCCCGCAGTTTGTCAACAATGACTATCTCCCCGGTTTTGTATTCCCGTTTCATCGATGTGGAGCGTACCTTGTAAAGACTTACAAAATATGTGTCAACAATAGTTATCAGCAGTATGCCAATGATAATGGCAGCGCTCCATTCGATTATGGTTTTTGTTTTTTTGGTTTTGGACGAAACAAATTCTTTAAGGGGCAAATACGTTTCTTTAAAATAAAACACTCCAAGTACGGCAGTTGCAACAAGCAGTGCCAGATAGTTGTAACTCCAGATGCAAAAAGCTGCAGAAAGGAGGAACAGGACAATTACCGCATACTGTCTCAATCCGGATGGCATGATAAATAGAGTTAAACCCGGCCTGTTTTATGCCGGGTTTAAATTAAAATTAGTTTCTGTCAACAACCTTGAAGAACCTGCTCCACCTGATGTTCATGGGGAAGTTCCTGTCTTTGTCAAGCGACAGCCAGACGATAAGCGGTTTCCCTACGATGTGGTCTTCCGGTACAAAGCCCCAGTAACGTGAGTCAGCCGATTTGTGGCGGTTGTCCCCAAGCATGAAGTAGTAATTCATTTTAAAGGTGTACGAGTCTGTTTTTTTGCCGTTGATGTAAATGTCGTTCCCTTTTACTTCAAGCTTGTTGCCTTCGTAAGCCCTGATGATGCGGTCGTAAATGACAAGGTTCTTAATGTTCAGCTTTACGGTCTCGCCTTTTTTCGGCATTTTCAGAGGCCCAAAGTTGTCTCGGCTCCAGGGATAATCCGAACTGTACGGGAACACGGACTGCCCTGTTGAGTCAGCCGGCATATCCTGTACCAAAACCTCTTTTATAAAACTGTAGTTCTTTAGCTGTGAAACCTGTTTTTTTGTCAAAGGCAACAGGTAGTAGGGCGGCATACTTCCTGAATTTTTGTCGTCGTTAGACACCCCGAGTTTCTCAAAAAAACGGTCGTTAAGCACGGTGCCGTCAGTCATTATCTGATAAACGAACTGCAGGTTTTCAGGGTTCTTACCTTTTTTGCCGTTGATGTATACCTTATTGTGCTTGATCTCAAGCACATCACCCGGAAGGGCAATGCATCTTTTCACATAGTTGTCACGCCTGTCAACAGGACGATATATCACCTCCCCGAAAAGCTCTTTGTGGCTTTTTACTATCTCCCTGCCTTTTTGCATGATGTATTGATTTTTTGCCCATGGCGATGTTGCATACTTTGCAGGTACATTGGGGCGCATCATTCCGACAAAACCGAAAGCATTGTTCAGGATGATGTTGTGGTAATCGGGATTGGTCACTTTCAGGCAGACAGTATCGCCGGCAGGGAAGTTGAATACAACAATGTCGTTTCGTTCAACATTTCCCAGGCCTGCTAAGCGTTTGTAGCCCCAGTGAGGCCAGTCAAGGTACGACTTGGTATTGATGATCGGAAATGTGTTCTGGACAAGCGGGAATGCAAGAGGTGTGTTCGGCATCCTCGGGCCGTAGCTTACCTTGCTAACGAATAGGTGGTCGCCCACGAGCAGTGTCTTTTCGAGTGAACTTGTGGGTATCTTGTAGTTCTGGAAAAGAAACAGATTGATGAGGTAAACAGCTACCAGTGCGAAGAATAGGGCATCTATCCATTCTACAACTTTCTTGTGCTTTTCAGCAAACTTAGTGTGTTTCCAGGCTCCCCATTTGATAAACTTCGTGGTGTAACTGTCGAAGATGAAAGGGTATATCAGTAACAGCCAGAAATTACCTATCCATAGTACCCATAAAAAGAAAACTAAGGATACTACGGCAAGTTTTATCCAGGCCGGTTTACTTACATCTTTTAAATTTTGTGATGGTTTCATTATGTTTTGTTTTATTTTTATCAGAATCTCAGATTAGAACTTAAGCAGGTCTTTCATGCCGAGAAATCCTTTGTGGTCTTTGGCGTATTCGGCAGCCAGTACAGCACCAAGTGCAAACCCCTTACGTGATTTGGCACTGTGATGTATCACTATCTCATCAACTTCCGAATCGTATTTTACGGTGTGGATACCGGGGACCATTCCTTCGCGCTTAGAGATGATTGAAAGCTCTTCCCCGCTTGTTGCTTTTTCGTTGACCCATTTTGTTTTTCTGTCGATGTTTTTAATGATATCCTCGGCAAGAGTGATGGCTGTACCGCTTGGGGCATCCAGCTTCTGTGTGTGGTGGACCTCCTCCATGCTCACATCGTAGTCCGGCATCTGGTTCATGATGCGGGCAAGATGACGGTTGACTTCGAAAAAGATATTCACGCCAATGCTGAAATTTGAAGCATAAAAGAAAGTCTGGCCTTCCTCTTCGCACATCTTTTTCACGGTGTCAAGCCTGTCTAACCAGCCGGTGGTGCCGGAAACAACGGGGATGTTGTTTTCAAAACACTTCATGTAGTTGTCGAACGCAGCTGAAGGGCC
>JALVJU010000052.1 GCA_027034005.1 Marinilabiliaceae bacterium | reverse complement strand
AGGTTTACCGGACCGACGGAGATGCCGGAAACATAGTAAACGATTGAAGCGATACCAACGATACCCCCGCCTACAATATCGGATGGGATGATGAATGCTCCCCACCCTAAAGTGCCGATGAGCAGGCTTAATGTAATTACAGCATAACTACGCACCTCTTTCAGGAGGCTGATTTTTTTCATTGAAACCATTTGGGTCAGATTTCAGGGAGAATTATGGCTTTTTTTAATTCGGTTAAAGGTCTTTCATGTAACAACGCTTACGCTTGTGCTGAATGTGTTCGTACGATTTCCACATCTGAATGGCAACATGGTTGTTCTCCAGCATTCCGGTAGTTTCCACAAATTGTATCCCGGCTGCATTTGCTGTCTTCCAAAGCTCATTGGTAAGTAACGCAGCGATACCAAGCTTTTGGTATTCGGGCTTCACTCCTGTTAGCACAAGATCCATTTCCTGCGGGTGTTTTAATGCTTGCATTATGTGCCACCATCCAAACGGGAACAACTTGCCTCCGGCTTTTTGCATAGCTTTTGACAATGAGGGCATGGCAATGATAAAACCATAGATATCATCATTTTTGCCAAGTATCACCTTTACGAATTTGGGATTGAGGATGGGGAAGTATTTATCAATGTAAAACTGTTTCATCTCCTGTGTCAGCGGATAAGTGCCGAACAACTCGGAGAATGCATCGTTGAACAGGTCCATGATATTTTTCTTGTATGGTTCAAGTTCTTTTTTATTGTTGAAAAGAACTATTTTCAATCCATATCTTTTAATGATCATGTTTGCTACTTTTATCGATTTCTCGGGAAGTTTTTCCGGGAATGTGATCCTGAATTCCAGCCAGTCTATCTCTTTTTGATATCCCAGTGCCTCAAAATGCCTGTGATAATATTCATAATGATAATCAGAGAAAACAGAGGGCAGCCAGTCCTGTCCTTCTACAAGAACTCCCTGGTGATCCAGGTTTGAGAAGCCCAGCGGCCCGTGTGCCGATTCCATACCTTCCGACTTGAGCCACTCTTCTGCTGTTTTGAACAACAATGAAGATACTTCCTTGTCGTCAATGAAGTCCGGCCTGGTGATACGGCCTTTTTTCTTCCCCTCTTTTTCGATCCACGGTTGGATGATGATTCCGCCGATACGGCCTACGCATTTTCCGTCCTTGTATGCCACCCAGAATTTTGCTTTGCTGAATTTGAATGCCGGGTTTTTATCCGGCATTAATGCTTCTTTTTCGCCATTTTTTATTGGGGGAACCCAATACTTACTGTCTTTATATAATTTGTATGGTAGATCTACAAAATCTTTCGTTGTTTTCTTATCTTTTACTTCTCTAATTTCTACTGACATAGTTATCCGATTTTTGCACGGCAAAGTTACTACTTTAATTCCATTTTTTATCTAAGTTTTTAAATGGCGGGTAAACTTTTTGCAATAATACTTTTGGGTTCTATCCTTTTGGCTCTTTCCGGTACTTCCCGGGGGATTTTCCCATCAGTTTGGTGAAAATCCTTGAAAAGTAGCATGGGTCATCGTAGCCGGTCTTTTGTGCGATCTCCTTTATGCGCATATCGGTTGAGTCGAGGAGCTGGCAGGCCTTTTGTATCCTGAGATAGATAAGATAGTCCATTGGAGAACGGCCTGTCTTTTTGCGGAAAAGAAGCGTAAAATGTGAGGGAGACAGTCCGGCACGTTCAGCCAGGTCATGGAGCGTTATCTTACCTTTAAGGTTTTCTTTCATGTAGATGATCGCTTTTTCAATTCTATCCTCTTCTTTTGCCTTTCTTATCAAACGGAACTGGCTCACATATTTGAATGATGCCAGGAAATGCAGCAGGCATACATTTGCATACTCAAGGTTCTCGAAACTGTAACCCATGTCAAGGTTGATGAACATCTCGTTATAAAGCATTATACGCTCTTCTATCCTTGATATCTCCGACGGGGCAATGCTATTCGTTTTTCCGCTTATGTCATAAAACATGGATGCAAGGTCGCCAGAGAAATGTACCCAGTAAATACTCCACGGGTCGTTGTCGT
>JALVJU010000051.1 GCA_027034005.1 Marinilabiliaceae bacterium | reverse complement strand
CCGGCATGTTTATCCAGTATGGAGATAGTCCTTTCGATATCGTTGTAAGGGAAAATTATCACATCATTCAAAACTCCCTCAGGCGTTCCGTAAACATGGGGTACACTGTTGGGATTGTCGATATCGCCCCAGTTATCAGGCGTAGGATCCTGACTTACTTCTGCAAAATCGTATGTACCGTGATATGTGCCCTCGGCCTTGGCGATCTTAGGCCGCCCGGTGAATGCCCTGGACGCCTTAATCATTGCCATGACGGCCTCGGTGCCGGAATTCATAAATCTTATCTTGTCGAAACGTTCAACCCTGTCAGTAAGCAGTTGTGCCAATGCCAACTCATTCTCAGAGGCCAGGGTATAAGCTGTCCCCTTATTTATCTGTTCGGTAACGGCATCAACCACCGGTGGAAACGCATGTCCGTGAATGAGAGATGCCATGTTATTGGCAAAATCAACCCGCACAGTACCTTCGATATCCGTCACGTAACAACCTTTGGCCATACTTGCATAGTGCGGGTAGGGCTTGCGAAAAACGGTATTACGGCTTACACCTCCTACGATCACTTTACGTGCATCACTGTATAACTTTTCGCTTTTTTCTGTTTTGTGCATGATATTGTTTTTCACTCTGTTCCGGAAAATAATTTTGCATCGGTGCTCTTTTGCAGAAAGTCGAATGTAATGCCCGGTGCCAGTTCCCTTACCACCAATCTGCCCTCTTTCACATCGATTACAGCAAGATCGGAGTAGATCCTGCTCACCACCTGTTTACCGGTAAGCGGATAAGTGCACTCCTTCACTATCTTCGGCTCACCCGAGCGTGTAAAGAATTTAGTCATGACGAAGATCGTATCAACCCCGGCCACAAGGTCCATGGCACCGCCCACAGCCGGAATATCGGCAGGATTTCCTGTTGACCAGTTTGCAAGGTCGCCCTCTTCAGATATCTGATAAGCCCCGAGCACACAAATGTCGATATGCCCTCCGCGTATCATGGCAAAACTGTCGGCGTGATGGAAATATGCTGCCCCGGGAATGGCCGTAACATACTTTTTACCCGCATTCACCAACTCCGGATCCTCCTTGCCCGGTTCAGCCTGCTTGCCCATTCCAAGAAGCCCGTTCTCAGTATGAAAGATAACCTCCCGTCCTTCAGGTATATTCCCGGCCACAAGTTCCGGCAGGCCTATGCCAAGGTTCACATAAGCACCATCAAAAATGTCCATGGCAACTTTACGGGCAATTATATCTTTACTCCATCCCTCTGTTTTTTTTCTCTCTACCATGGGTACCTCCTTTCCTGTTCCACAAGTTTCGACTCATCGGCAGGATCTTTAACCTCTACCACCCGCTTAACGAATATCCCCGGTGTAACTACACATTCCGGATCGATATCACCCACTTCAACCACCTTTTTTGCCTGCACGATACTGTTTTTTGCAGCCATACACATTACAGGCCCGAAATTACGGGCTGTCTTATTGTAGATCAGGTTACCGTACCTGTCGGCAGCAGCGCATTTCACAAGGGTAAAATCGGCATAAATGGCATTCTCGAGAACATACTCCCTGCCGTTGAACATACGTTTTTCTTTCCCTTTTTCAAGAGGTGTATTGACCGATGTAGGTGTGTAAAATGCAGGAATACCTGCTCCTGCGGCGCGTATTCTTTCAGCAAGGGTACCCTGTGGAACAAGCTCCAGTTCTATCTCCCCCTTCCTGTAAAGTTCAGGGAAAACGACCGAAATGGCCGTACGTGGAAATGAACAGATGATCTTACGCACCTGCCTGTTCTCAATAAGTGCAGCAAGTCCCACATGCCCGCTGCCGGCATTGTTGCTCACAACGGTTAAGTCTTTTGCCCCGTGGTCTATCAGTGCATGGATAAGCTCAACAGGGCTGCCTGCCTCCCCAAAACCACTAATCATGACAGTTGCCCCGTCAAAGATGCCGGCAACCGCTTCATGAACTGTGTTTACAACTTTATTGATCATAGCAAAAGGGTTCTCTCCTTAAAAAAGAGACTGTTTATTTTTTCTCCAAAGCTCTCTT
>JALVJU010000050.1 GCA_027034005.1 Marinilabiliaceae bacterium | reverse complement strand
TTGTGGTTGAGAAGATCTCGGAAGAGAAAAAGACTATAGAGTTATATAAAAGGGTACGAGATCTGGAACAGGCCTTAGGTCGTAAACAATTGGAGTTGGATTATTATAAGGAAGTAGTCCGGATAATTGAAGAAGAAAAGGGAGAGGATATTAAAAAAAAGTAGCGACCCAGGCGATGGAAAGAATGATAGAAAAAGGGAACAAAGTAGTAGAGGTCTGTGCTCTGGTAGGGATAAGCAGGCAAGCCTATTATAGACGGATCAGGAAAGGACATCAAGACAACGATCTTTATAATGAGGTTGAAAAGCTGGTTATTAAAGACAGAGAAAAAAGATCCAGGGCGGGATTGAGATCCATATTTTACAAAGAGGGCCTATCATCATCGCTTGGGGTAAATCGATTTGAAAAAGAGATGAGCCAGCGAGGACACGCTCTTAAGGTGTACCGAACATTTATAAAGACGACAAATTCCAGGGGCCAGCATTATAGATTTGACAATTTGATAGAGGGCATGGAAATCACTGGGGTCAACCAGGTAATCGTAGGAGACATTACTTATTACTGGACCTCCAGCGGACTGTATTACATTTTTACATTTACAGACATTTACAGTAAAGAGATGAAAGGGATCAATGGAGACAAAAATATGGCAGGGATCAATGCTGAAAAATGTTTGAGGCAGGTGCTGAGGTATAACAATAAAAAAGATTACAACTGGGGAATGATCTGTCATACGGATGGAGGAGGACAATACAGAAGTGAAGCATTCCAGCTGATGTTAAAGCGAGCAAGAATAAAACCAAGCCACGCAAAAAATTGTTTGGAAAACGGATTAGCAGAAAGAATGAATGGCATAACAAAAAACGAATATCTTATAGACTATAACATTCGTAGTGTCAAACAACTAAACAAAGTTCTCAAACAAATACAATTCCAATATAATGAAGTGTGGCCCTCAGCTGAATTAGGGTGGAGAACTCCGAAAGAATATGCACAATGGGTCAGTGGATTACCTGTAAAAGATCGACCGGTAAAAAAGGTCAAAGAAGTTAATAAATCAAAAAATGGGTTTTCTCAGGCATGACAATCAAAAATGTTTATATCTTTAAACTGAAAAAAGGAAGAAGAGCATGGCCCTTCCTCCTTTCATTTTCGACCGGTAGAGTTATCCCTCAACTGGTTGCTCCCCAGCAGAGCCAGTCTCCGTTTCACCCTACAGAACAAAAATATGGATTAGGAAATTTTATGGAAATAAAGTTATTAACAATTAAACCAATAAATGAAACTTAGTGTCAACCATATTTATGAAGGGTCATACTCGCAACTCGCAACTCACAACTCGCAACTCACAACTCGATACTTGTATTTTTTGCCGGTGTGTTGTAAAACATATTAAAATTCAGACAAGATTTTCGATCCTGCGACACTAATAAATGGATCCCGCACGAGCGTGGCGGCGTATCATTCTGGATTGATTTATGTTTTTCATGCGCAGGATAGGTATTTTAGCAATGATCCTGCTGTCTGCTGTGACGGCGGGAGGGCAGCCGTATCTTTCTTATAAAACCTTGTCCGCCACCGGGGATAGGGCTCTCTTGATGCAGGCTGTTCCCGATACCTCCGGCCACCTGGTATTTGGCGGGACTGTCAGCGGGATCATCACCCTGGGCGGGCAAGTGCTCGCCGACACCGCCGGTATGGGCATTTTTACGGGCCGGACAGATTCTGCCGGGACTGTGTCTTTTCTGCAGGTTACAGCCTTCTGCGAGGGATTGTGTGACCTGCAGCAGATGCTTGTCCTGCCCGGCGGGGATGTCGTTCTCTTCATCACTTTCCGCAAGAGCCTTTTGGCGGGTGACACGCTTTTCCGCACCCGCGGCTGGCCGGCACTGGTGATGATCACCGTGGATGCATCGGGGCAGGTCGTTGAGCGGCGTTTACTCTTGAGAAAGTTTATGGGGAGGGTGCGCACGGCGGTGTGGGACAGCACAGGTAGAATCGGTTTAGGTGGATGGTTCCGGAAAATGGAGGCTGACGGCACCGTTTACAG
>JALVJU010000049.1 GCA_027034005.1 Marinilabiliaceae bacterium | reverse complement strand
AAAACAGAATTCCTGCTCTTGTACTTAACAAATTAATGACTTAAAAATTAATATAATTAATGATATATTATCACATATTTATATCATTTTAACAATAACACGGATAATGCATTTTTCCGTTTGTTTTTCTATCGAAATTAAATTTAATTTGCGTAACACTAACGGGAAATAGCAAAAACTTTCCAGCTAAAATTCAATTATTTATTAGTTTCTCAAGTTAATAAATAATAAGTATATAAACAGAAAATAATTCATTAAAACGATAACTGAAGATGTCAAAAACATTAAAAGTAATTTCACCGGTTGACGGCAGCGTGTACTACGAAACACCGCTGCATGGCAAAGCTGATATTGACGCCACACTGGCAAAGGCTGTTGAGGCGCAGAAGGAATGGAAAAAACTTTCCGTTCCCGAGAGAAAAGAGTACATAAGCAAGTTCATCACAGCTTTCGAGAGTTTGAAGGACAAGATCGCCGAAGAACTTTCGTGGCAGATGGGTCGCCCTATAAAGTATGCTCCTTCGGAAGTAAACGGAACGATAGAGCGTGCCACCGGGATGCTTAAACTTGCCGAGTCGTCGCTGAAAGATGTACTTGTAGAGGAGAAAGAAGGATTTAACAGGTACATCAAACGCGAGCCGCTGGGAGTTATCTTTGTTGTTCCGGCGTGGAACTACCCGTACCTGATAGCCATCAACACCGTTGTTCCTGCCCTGTTGGCCGGAAACGCAGTTGTTTTGAAGCACTCAGCACAGACACCTCTTGTTGCCGAGCGTTTTGCAGAAGCATTCAAAATGGCCGGACTGCCTGACGGACTGTTCCAGTACCTGCACCTGACCCACGAAGACACTTCAAATGTTATCCGTGACCCGCGTGTGGATTTTGTTGCTTTCACCGGATCGGTAAGCGGCGGGCACCAGATACAAAAGGTTGCTTCAGAACGTTTCATCGGTGTAGGACTTGAACTCGGCGGAAAAGACCCTGCCTACGTCCGTCCTGACGTTGACCTGCAGTTTGCCGTTGAAAATCTTGTTGACGGGGCTTTCTTTAACTCAGGACAATCTTGCTGCGGCATTGAGCGTATCTACGTTCACGAAGATGTTTACGACAAATTCGTTGAAGGTTTCGTTGACCTGACAAAGCAGTATGTTCTCGGAAACCCGCTTGACGAAGCCACAACCCTCGGCCCTGTTGCAAAACGCGGAGGCGCCGAACTGGTAAGGGCACACATCGAAGATGCACTTGCCAAAGGAGCAAAGGCACTCATCGATGAGTCTCTCTTCCCAATGGCCAAGCCGGGCACTAACTACCTTGCACCACAGGTGCTCGTTGATGTTGACCATAGCATGAACGTGATGTACGAAGAGACATTCGGCCCTGTAGTGGGGATCATGAAGGTGAAGAACGATGAAGAGGCATTGAAACTGATGAACGAAAGCCCGTACGGACTGACAGCTTCCATCTGGACAGAGAACGAGGACGAAGCAGTGAAGATAGGAAACGAAGTGGAAACCGGAACATGGTTCATGAACCGCTGCGACTACCTTGACCCCTACCTTGCATGGGTTGGCGTGAAAGACTCAGGCCGCGGATGTACTCTTTCGAAAGTAGGTTACGAGCACCTTACCCGCCCGAAATCATACCATCTGAAAGTGAAACACTAAGAACTACACTCGTTCCCATAAATGAAAAACTAAGCTTTTTTGCTTTATCCCTTTCTAAAGGGTGGCAAAAAAGCTTAAACAAAAAAAATTAAAAACATATTTTGATCTTCAATGATCTTTCACCCCGAACCTGAAGGGAGAGATCATTGAAAATCAAAAAAAACAACTTTTGACTTTTAAACTTTAAACTTTATAACTTTTAAACTAATTTAATCATGCCGTTACAAAGACATACATACACATATCCCACCCGCATTGAGTACGGGCCGGGAGCCATGAAGGATTTCACAGCCATTGTAAAAGAGCAGGGGCTGAAAAAAGGACTTATCGTTACCGATAAAGGCATTGAAGGAATAGGACTTGCCGATGAGCTCAAAGGGTACTTTGCCGAGCA
>JALVJU010000048.1 GCA_027034005.1 Marinilabiliaceae bacterium | reverse complement strand
TAAATGTCGTTCCAAAACCAAAAGAGGTAGTTTTAAAAGATAACCTGTTTGTTGTTAATGAAGGAACAAAGATCGTTGCCGATACATCTGATGAAGAGGTAAAAGCAGTGGCAGATTTTCTGGCAGGCCTTATGCGGCCATCAACAGGTTATACCCTTGAGACCGTATCAGGCAAAAAATCCTCCAATGCCATAAATTTAATTATCGATCCTGATATTAAAGGGAATGAAGGGGCATACAAGCTGGTAACCGATGACAATGGTGTTACCATCAGCGCTCCTGATGCTATCGGCCTTTTTTACGGAGTTCAGACACTGAGGCAGCTTCTGCCTGTGGATATTGAAAAAAGAGAGGTACAACCCGGTGTAGAGTGGACTGTGCCTTTCGTGGAGATAAACGATGAACCGGAATTCAAATACCGCGGATTGCACCTGGATGTTGGCCGGCACTTTTTTCCGGTAAGTTTTATTAAAAAATATATCGACCTGCTGGCACTGCACAAGATGAACGTATTCCACTGGCACCTTACCGAAGATCAGGGCTGGAGGATCGAAATAAAGAGATACCCAAAACTTACAGAGATTGGCAGTGTACGTAAAGAGACTCTTGTAGGCCATTACGGCTCAGGAAAATATGACAGCAAACCTTATGGCGGGTTCTATACCCAGGACGAAGTACGTGAGGTGGTTGCTTATGCCAAAAACCGTTTTATCACTGTGATTCCCGAGATAGAGATGCCGGGCCACTCTCTTGCTGCCCTTGCATCATATCCCGAACTGGGTTGTACCTGCGGCCCATACGAGGTAGCCACAACATGGGGAGTTTTTCCCGATGTGTACTGCGCAGGGAATGATTCCACTTTCACATTCCTTGAAAATGTACTAACTGAAGTTATGGACCTTTTCCCGAGCGAATACATCCATATAGGTGGTGATGAGTGCCCGAAAACAAGGTGGAAAAAATGCCCGAAATGCCAGGCAAGGATGAAAGCGGAAGGATTGAAGAACGAGCATGAACTGCAAAGCTACTTCATACGCAGGATAGAGAAGTTCCTGAATGCTCACGGACGCCAGATAATCGGGTGGGACGAGATACTGGAAGGAGGTCTTGCACCTAAAGCAACAGTGATGAGCTGGAGAGGTGAGAAAGGCGGTATTGAAGCTGCAAAACAACATCACGATGTGATTATGACACCCGGATTTGCTTTGTATTTTGACCACTACCAGGCAGACCCGACAACACAACCGCTTGCTATCGGCGGGTTCACAAACACGAAAATGGTTTACAACTACGATCCTGTTCCAAAAGCCCTGAAAAAAAGCCTTGACAAATACATTCTGGGAGCACAGGGAAATGTTTGGACAGAATACATGCAAACCCCGGAGTATGTCGAGTACATGGTTTATCCCCGTGCCTGCGCCCTGGCTGAGGTTGACTGGACACCTAAAAGCGAAAAGAACTGGGATGACTTTGCAAAAAGGATGGAAGTTCACAAACAGCGGCTGAAAGCCCTGAACGTAAATTACTACGACGGCCCCATGGTTTCTCAGAAACCGAAAAAGAAGAAAAAATAAGTTTTAAAGCATAATATCTACAGGGCGGTGGAAACATCGCCCTGTTTTTTTTACGGCTAAGATCAAACACCTAAAAAATATCTTAAGCCACATTTGAGCGTTAAACGATTATCCTTTGACGATTCGATGTCAGTTATCTGACTGACGATCGAATGTCTAAAAACATCAAATACCATTATCAACTTTAGCGGTGTATTTGAACCATATAAGCCATATAAGAACATAAAAGAAAAACTATAAAAATCCTATCCGTGCTATCGGTGACCATTTCCCTTACTTTTCCGACCTTGCGGTTCAAAAGAATTGCCTCGGTGTCAAGCCCTGTCTCTCATGTGGCAATAATAAACTCTCAAAAAATTATCCCTTAGCGTCTCTCCGCCTTTGCGGTGCAAAAAAGCTGTATAAAAGTGGATTTTGCCGCACCCTGCTATTCCCCCATTTTCACTATCGCACCAAAAAACATACCTTTGCTGAAAACTCATGACATGACAACATCCCAACTGATAATCATCTTACTTATCGGGTTGATGGCCGGCCTGGTTAGCGGAGCCCTGGGCGTCGGTGGAGGAATAATAATAGTGCCTTCACTCATATTTTTTCTCGGCTTCTCGCAACACATGGCGCAGGGCACAAGCCTGGCAATACTTCTTCTGCCCACAGGGCTTTTTGCCGTGCTGCAGTACTACAAGAACGGATATGTGGACATCAAAGTGGCACTTATCCTTATGATCTTGTTCGTCATCGGGGCTTATCTCGGCAGCTTGCTGTCCGTTAACATCCCGGACAAAATGCTCAGAAAGATTTTTGGTATCTTTATGCTGCTGGTATCAATAAAAATGATCATAGGAAAATAAAATGGACTTTAGAAAAACTATAAAAGAGCTTGCCGGAAAATATCTTGACGAAACAGTTGAAATAAGGCGTCACATACACAAATACCCGGAACTTTCTTTCAGGGAATTTGAAACGTCTAAGTACGTGCAGGAGATATTGACCGGCTACGGCATCCCTTTTAAAGCAGGATATGTAAAAACAGGAATAGTTGCCAGGATAGAAGGAAAAGATCCCACCGGTAAAGTTATTGCTTTAAGGGCAGACATGGATGCCCTGCCGATACAGGAAGAGACGGGGCTGGAGTTTCAATCTGTCAATGACGGGGTGATGCATGCCTGCGGCCATGATGCACATACTGCCGCCCTTCTTGGTGCTGCCAGGATTCTTAACGAAACGAAAGATGAATGGAACGGTACCGTACTGCTTGTTTTCCAGCCCGGTGAAGAGGTCGACCCGGGAGGGGCACGTCTGATGCTACAGGAAGGTATTTTCGATGATATCACACCCGACCTTGTTATCGGACAGCATGTGCTGCCTGAGATGCAGACGGGTCATGTAGGGTTTAAAAGCGGGATGTACATGGCCAGCGGCGATGAGGTCCACATAACGATTCACGGTAAAGGCGGCCACGCTGCAATGCCACACATGCTTACCGACACCGTTCTTATCGCATCACAGGTGATAGTGAACCTTCAGCAGATAGCCAGCAGATTTGTTCCCGCCGGAATTCCGGTGGTACTCTCTTTCGGAAAGGTAGTGGCAGAAGGGGCGACAAACATCATTCCCGAAAAAGTCCGGATATCAGGAACTTTCAGGATCATGAACGAAGAGTGGCGGGAAAAAGCAAAGGAGAAAATAAGGGACATTGTTAACAGTACCGCTGAAAGCATGGGGGCAACCGCAGAGATTGATATAAAAGACGGGTATCCTGTGGTATTTAACAACATTGAGGCAACGCGCAAGGCTGTTTCTGCTGCAAGAAGTTATCTTGGCGATGAGAATGTGGAAGAGATGGACATTCGCATGACTGCCGAGGATTTTGGTTTTTATTCCCGTGAATACCCAAGTGTGTTCTATCGTTTTGGGGTAAAAAGAGATGACAGAGAGACAGGAAGACTACACACATCATTGTTCAACCTGAACGAAAAAGCTTTGGAAACGGCCTCAGGAACCCTTGCTGCCATTGCTTTTGACTTGCTGAAAAATGGATAGGATATTTTTAACATTTCCACATATCAAGATATAAACATCTGTCAATAAGAGACTTTAATGAGAAAAGCCTTGTAAAAACTATTTAAAAGCAATAAAAATTGAATATTTAAGTGTTGATTATTTTTTTTATCTGAAAAAAGCAAATAATTTTGCTTCTCGTTAATGTAAAACTAAAAACAAGAAAAAATGGCATACGTAATTAATGACGATTGTATTGCTTGCGGTACTTGTATCGATGAGTGCCCGGTAGATGCTATCTCTGAAGGAGATATCTATGTAATTGACCCGGAAGCTTGTACCGATTGTGGTTCATGTGCTGAGGTTTGTCCTACTGAGGCAATTCACCCTGCATAGTTTAGAACCCAAAAGAAAATAAAAAAAACCTCTGTTTTGAACAGAGGTTTTTTTTTATCCCAGTTTTGATATTCGTTCCAGTTTTGCCTGGTCAACAATTTTTATTGTCCTACCGTCAACAGCGATAACCTTTTCATTTACAAATGTGGAAAGAGTCCTTATGGCATTTGATGTGGTCATATTTGAAAAGTTTGCAATATCCTCTCTCGACAGCTGGATATCCAGGGTAACGCCATCATCTTTGAATCCGTAAATCTCCCTCAGGAACAATAAGCTCTCTGCAAGTCTTCCCCTGATATGTTTTTGTGTGAGCGAAACGGTTCTGTATCGTGTAAATCCCAGCTCAACGGCAAATGACTTCAACAGATTTCTACAGACTTTACTGTTGGAGCCCATCAACTTGAAAATAACGTTTCCAGGGATATGAAAAATAACGCAATCCTCTATAGCTACAGCCGAAGCAATGTGCACATCCTCGGCAAACAAAGCCCTATACCCAATAAAATTAGGAGCTGCCACCATACGTACTATCTGCTCCCTGCCGCCAATACCATCTTTATAAACCTTTACCTTGCCCGACCCGAGACACAACAATCCTTTTGGCTTTTCACCCTCACCATAGATCTTTTCATTTTTGGCATAATGTTTCACCTTATGATTTGACAATAAGAACTCTTTGTCTTCATCATTCAGAACATTGTATAACTGAGGGAAATTCTTGATATCAGGATCATTCCCGGTCAGACGGTTACTATTGGACATATTTAATTAGTTAGAAAAATATGTTGTACAACACAAATTTACAAAAATTGCACAGAAACACAATTATTCAATATCTATTGATGGCGTGACTTTTACTCGCACCCCTAAAGCCTCTTAATATTTTGCTACAAGAGGCATCCTTCGCCCTATTCCAAATGCCTTGCTCGACACCCTGATTATCGGAGGTGTCTGGTAACGCTTGTACTCGTTCATGTTCACAAGGCGCACAGCACGGTTCACCACTGCTTCATCGAATCCTGCAGCAATTATCTCTTTAGGCGACTGCTCCAGTTCAATGTATCTGTAAAGGACCTTGTCGAGCACATCGTAATCCGGCAGTGAATCCGAATCCTTCTGGTCAGGGCGCAATTCGGCAGAGGGTGGTTTAACAATAGTATTCTCCGGGATTACCTCTTCATCCCTGTTGATGTAACGTGCAAGTTTGAAAACATCCGTCTTGTACACATCACCGAGGACAGACAAGCCCCCGTTCATATCTCCGTAAAGGGTCCCGTAACCTACGGCTGCCTCGCTCTTGTTCGATGTGTTAAGCAGTATATGCCCGAATTTATTGGATAGCGCCATGAGCAGTGTTCCCCTTATGCGAGCCTGGATGTTCTCTTCAGTGACATCCGGGGCAAGCCCTTTGAACAGCGGCTCCAGGGTTTTATCAAACGCAGAAACAATATCTTTTATGGGAACAATGTCGTACTGAATACCTAGGTTCTCAGCAAGGTCAATGGCATCTTTAATGGAGTGGTCGGAAGAATATTTGCTTGGCAGCAACAGTACCCTTACATTCTCTTTCCCAAGTGCCATAACAGCTATCACAACAGTGACGGCAGAATCGATACCGCCAGACAATCCAAGTGTGGCCTTTTTGAAGCCCATCTTGGCAAAGTAATCCCTGACACCGAGAACAAGAGCATCCTGAATAAGTTTTATTTTATCGGGTTCTCCAAACTTAATGGCCTCAATTTTTTCCACATCATCCATCTCCACAACCTCAACATCCTCCTCAAAGCCTTTCATTTGGTGCACAACATCACCTTTGCTGTTCACCACCATGCTGTTACCATCGAACACCAGGTCTGTGTTTGCCCCCACCTGATTGACATACACAATGGGGATACTGTATTTACGGGCTTTTTTCTCCACTATCTGACGGCGGATATCTACCTGTGAATAGGAGAATGGGGAAGCTGCAATGTTGACCACAAAATCAGGGGAAAGGTTCATCAGCTCTTCCATCGGCGATTTTGTGTAAAGTTTGCTCCGTGCAAAAGAGTTTGCCACCGGCTGCTCGTCCCAAAGGTCTTCACAAACGGTAACTGCAATTTTTTGCCCCTTGCACTCGATGAGCTCAAAATGGCTGTTAGGCTCAAAGTATCGGTATTCGTCAAAGACATCGTAGTTGGGGAGAAGGGTTTTATGCGTTACGGCCTTTATCCCTCCATCTGCAAGGAAATAGGCAGAGTT
>JALVJU010000047.1 GCA_027034005.1 Marinilabiliaceae bacterium | reverse complement strand
TAAACTTGCTGGGGCAAAATGTGAATTCTTACAAGTGGGAGAAGGATGGTGAGCAGGTTACTTTCCCTAAACTGCTTGAGATGGTTGCTGAAAAGTTTCCGGACATTAGGATCCGTTTTACAACCTCTCATCCCAAAGATATGAGCGATGAGACACTTGAAGTGATAGCTGCTCACAAGAACCTTTGCAAACATATTCATCTGCCGTTGCAATCGGGCAGTGACAGTGTACTGAAAAGCATGAACAGGAAATACACAAGTGACTGGTACAAAGGAAGGATAGAGGCGATAAAACGAATTATTCCGGAATGTGGAATTTCTACCGATGTGTTCACCGGGTTCCACAACGAGACAGAAGAGGATCATAAAAAAACTCTGGAGTTGATGGAGTGGGCAGGTTTTGATTCCGCTTTTATGTTCAAATATTCGGAAAGGCCGGGAACCTATGCGGCAAAACACCTTGAGGACAATGTGCCCGAAGAGGTGAAGTCGAGGCGCCTTCAGGAGATAATCAACCTCCAGAACCGTCTTTCGCTGGAAAGTAACAAGAAAGATATCGGAAAGGTATTTGAGGTTCTGGTTGAGGGAGTTTCCAAAAAATCTAAAGACGAACTATACGGGCGTACTTCACAAAACAAGGTGGCAGTGTTCGCCAGGAAGAACTTTAAAATTGGCGATCTGGTAAATGTAAAAATAACAGATGTCAGCCAGGCCACCTTAAAAGGCTTTCCGGTTGACATCTGATTAAGAGTCGGGGGAACGTTTTCCCCCGAAGGTGACCTAATTAAACCATTAACAGGTCTTCAGAAAAGGGCTTTGGACGATCAACGAAATAAAAGTGAGAGTCAAGGTTTTTCTTGTGCATTGCTTTTAGCACATTCTCTCTCACATTAAAAAGACTCACCTGGCTGCTGTTCATCTCCGACAGCCTGTAAGAGGCCATCAAAGCACTCAAACCTTCCTCATCCACATTCTTCACCTTGGTGAGATCAACAAACAAATTGGTAAAGGGCTTTGTTAACAGATCCAGAACTTCTTGTCTGAATTTCTTTGAAACAGAGTTGTTAAGTTCAACCTCTTTATCGAATGATAGTAAAACTGTATTCTTAATTTGTTTAATACTTAGCATGGCTTTTAGTTTTAAAATTCTGACAACTGAATTGCAACTGGTGTGCCACAAATGTAACATGCAGATAATCAACAAATAAGGAAAAGGTATAATTTGTTTTTATTCCAAAAATTGGAAAATATTCTATTTCTAGAACAGAATTTGTGCAAAAAAGCTTCCGTTTTAGGCATGAATTAACCAATATTCTAACATAAACCTTTGTTTAATTTCAATAAATCATTTGTTTCACTTAAATTTGTTTTTAAACATTCAGTGAAACATATGACAAAGAAATATGATTTCGAATCAATAAGGCCTTATAATGACAGTGAGATTCACGAGGTCTTTGAACGGTTGAAGCAGGAAAAAACCTTTTTGAAGTTTGTCCAGTTTCTTTTTCCCAGGATTCCTCTTGACGACATGATCAATAAAATGCTGAACATATACAGCATTAATCAGTTCCAGTCTGAGATAATGCATTCGTTTGTCAGGGAGATAATCGCAACCACTTCCGATGGTGTAACCGTATCCGGTATTAAAGATCTTTCTCCGGATAAGCATTATCTTTTTATCTCCAATCACCGGGACATTGTCCTTGATCCTGCCCTATTGAATATCCTTCTTGTCGAGAACGGACATGAAACAAGCGAAATTGCCATAGGCGACAATCTGCTGATATTTCCCTGGATAACAGATCTTGTAAAATTGAACAAAACATTCATCGTAAAACGAAATCTCCCGGGAAGGCAGATGCTCGAAAGTTCGGAGACCTTATCACATTATATAAGGTACACCATAACCGAAAAGGGACAAAGTATATGGATAGCACAGCGAGAAGGCAGGTCGAAAGATGGTGATGACCGTACACAGATCAGTCTTCTGAAGATGCTGAACATCAGTGGCGAGAAAAGCATACCGGAGAATTTTGCACAACTGAATGTAGTGCCTGTATCAATAT
>JALVJU010000046.1 GCA_027034005.1 Marinilabiliaceae bacterium | reverse complement strand
TAAGACCTTGCCCGATGGACTAAAAACAATGCAGGGAACACAAACCATCGAAAATGACCTTTACACTCTAACTGTTGATGAAAATATGGGCGGGGGAATAGTGAGCCTTAAAGATAAAAGAACAGGCCGGGAGTATGTTGACCTGAAAAACGGCCACCCGGGGAATGAACTGATACAACTGAAAGAAGGAACGGGTTTTGAACCTGCCTGGAGACTGCTGACAACTGGAGAGAAAACTTTTTCTAAAGATTATCCTGCAAAAGTGGAAGCATACAGCTCTCCCCTTTATCAGAAACTTGTGATAACCGGAGAGATGTCCGGAATGAAGAAAAGAGTACAGGAGATAATCTTGTATCGGGGATCGGACAGGATCGATTTCAGGACATACCTTGTGGATTATAAAGGAATGAACGGTAAAAATATCATCGAGAATGAAAAATCGGAACTGCGTAACCAGCGTGACCTGTATGTGGTGAGATTTCCTGTTGACATTGAAGGAAGTGTCCCTGTGCTCGAAGACCGTTTTGCAACAAAAACATACTTCAGGAGCAAGGAGGAGTTTGCGTACAGCAGCACATCCACCGAATGGACCACACATCACTCCATGAACAGTTGTTATCAGTGGTTCGACAACAGCTGGTCGGTAAAGGTGAATTTTGGGGATAAGAATTCCATAGCGCTTGGGCCTTCTGAGATAGTCACTCCTCGTAATCCTGACCTGCGAAAAGCGGGATTTCGCCTGCAAACCGTACTTGCGCAGCATGGTGTAACAGCTACTCCTGCTTATCCTGATGTTAAGCGGGAATATGACATTCAGTACCGTAGGTTCAGTTTCTCGGCCGGTACGCTTGAAGACAATGATTTTAACAAAAAATTATTCGATAAACTTACCGAAGGATCAAAAGAAGAGATCAAAAAGCAGTTGGATGAAAAAGGGTTTGCCTATGCGTTTGTTTATGATAAAGGGCTGAAAGAGGCATGGTTTGATTATCCTGTTTTGATGATCATCGGTAAAGATGATGGGATGACAGGGAAAGCCATCGATAAGCTCATCTCGGATTTACAGGAGAATGGCGATATCGATCTGCCGGCAAATGCATGGTTTGCTTCTAATGAGAGCCGCGTAGAAGACTACGGACTGGCCTTGATCAACAGGGGCAACATTCTTGTAGGCACAGAACCTGACGGATCGATGGTCATGGCTTTGATGCACACCATTCCGTGGCAATCTCCCTTGCTTGACTGGACTCATGATTTTCCTGAAAGGAAGACACATGTTTTCGATTATTCGGTGGTTCCCCATCAGGGCAACTGGCAGGATGCAGGATTGGTTTTCGAAGGATATGAATTCAACAATCCCTTGATCGTAATTCAGGAAAAACAGCACGAGGGCATCTTGCCGTCGGAATTGTCATTCCTGAAAACATCGGGTGACAAGTGTGTTGTCTCTGCTATAAAGCCGGTGTCTGCGGGGGTTGAGGCATTTTCGGGAACGAAAAAGACCGCAGTTGAGAACGGCCTGGTAGTGAGATTGTATGAGCCGGAAGGAAAGAAAGGCAGAGTGGAGGTGGAAACATGGTTTCCCGTAAGATATGTAAGTGAAGTCAACCTGATGGAGCGTAACGACAGCCCGGTCAGTAGTGATGGCAACAGTTTTGCATTTGACCTTGAGCCGTATTCCATCGAGACCTTTAAGATGCAAACGGAAGTGGAGCAGGAAAAGGCCGGAACAGGTTATGACCCTTCAACGGAAACACCTGTTTACGTGAAGTTCTGGGAACAAAACGAGGGGGCTGCACCGTTGGGGTATCTGCCGGTAAACATTCGCATCGAGGCAAGTCCTGATATCGACATTGATGAATCACACAAAAATATCAGGGAGATACAGGTGTTTGTGACAAATGACTACACTGACATGCCGGTTAAGGGAAATGTGACCATTGAGACACCTCCGGGTATCAGGGCTGTTCCAGCCGGGTTCACTTACGATGTTCCGGCTAACAGCGAGAAAGGGTATCCCGTCACGCTGGTACTCGAAGGACAGGTAACCCCCGGCTTTATCCGTGC
>JALVJU010000045.1 GCA_027034005.1 Marinilabiliaceae bacterium | reverse complement strand
ATAATGTAAATAGTGGTGTTCTGAAGTACGGGCAGGGACTGGGATTGGGAGTATTAATGTCTCTTTTTGCTGCCATCTTTGCCGCTGCTACTCTTTACATCTTCATGAAGTTTGACGGCTCATTGTCAGATCAGATGATGAATATGATGGAAGATGAAATAGCAAAGTCCGGAATGCCTGATGACATGCTTGAGAATATGGAAAAGATCTATAAAATAATGGTAACACCGGGAGTGGTTGCTCTTTCCGGATTTATTAATAAAATATTTACCGGAACTTTGATATCTTTGATAGTTGCTGCATTTGTAAAGAAAAATCCTGATAACGGATTTTACGAAGCGGTAAAAGATGTTGAGTAGAACAAAAAGAAAAAGATATATTAATTTTCTCTGTTACAATTTAAAATCAAATTCTGTAAATGGACCTGTCAGTAGTAGTCCCCCTGTATAATGAAGAAGAGTCGATCGGCGAGCTTTTTGCCTGGATACGGCGCGTAATGGCCCCATTGAACAATGAGTATGAAGTGCTGTTCGTTGACGATGGCAGTTCGGACAATTCGTGGGAAGTCGTTACACAAATGGCAAAAAAGCATAAAGAGGTAAAAGGATTGAGGTTCAGGAGGAATTACGGCAAATCGGCTGCACTGCATGTGGGGTTTGAGGCTGCCAGTGGCGATGTGGTTATAACCATGGATGCAGACCTGCAGGACAGCCCTGAGGAGATACCGGAACTTATGAGGATGATTAATGAGGAGGGCTACGATCTCGTGAGCGGATGGAAGAAGAAGCGGCACGATCCTTTTTCAAAGACTATTCCCAGTAAACTGTTTAACCGTACCGTACGTCTCGTGTCAGGAATAAAACTGCATGATTTCAATTGCGGGCTCAAGGCATACAGGAACGAGGTGGTGAAAAATATTGAGGTGTACGGGGAGATGCACCGGTACATTCCTTTGATAGCAAAACAGAACGGGTTTGAAAAGATAGGAGAAAAGGTAGTTCAGCATCAGGCACGAAAGTATGGGGTGTCTAAGTTTGGTATCGAGCGTACTCTCAAAGGTTTTCTAGACCTTCTGTCTGTTACTTTCATTACAAAATTCGGTAAGCGGCCGATGCACCTTTTCGGTGGGTTGGGGACACTGATGTTTTTTGTCGGCCTTCTTGCAGCTGCATGGCTGGGAGGTCGAAAGTTATGGTTTGTTTACCACGGGATACAGGCTCACCTTGTCACGGACAGCCCTTATTTCTACATTTCTCTTGTAAGTATGATAATCGGAACGCAGCTTTTTCTTATAGGATTTCTTGCAGAACTGGTATCAAGAAGCGCGCCGGAGAGAAATAAATATCAGATATCAGAAAAAATACTTTAGACATCATAATGTCTTTTTACAGTTCAATATCGAAAGTTTATGACGATATTTTTCCGTTAAATCCTGTTCGTCTGGAGTTTGTGGAGAAGTGCCTTAACGGATCGGTCGCAGGAAAACGTATCATAGATGCCGGTTGCGGTACCGGCTCTTTGGCAATAATGCTTGCCCGCAGGTCGGCAAGGGGGAGAGGCTTTGATGCGGATGAAAAAATGATAGAACTTGCGGAGAAAAAACGCCCGCAGGCCCTTGACCTGAGATTCAAAACAGGTGACCTTGTGCGGGAATTGACCGAATTTGAAGAGAACAGGTACGATGCCGTTTTATGTTTTGGAAATACTTTGGTTCATCTTACTACTAAAAATAAACTGGAGCGGTTCATAAAAAGATCGTCCCAAATATTGAAAAGAAAGGGTAATCTTCTTTTGCAGATTGTAAACTATGACCGTATATTGGAAAGGAAGATTGATATTTTGCCTACGATCGAGAAAGATGTGTTAAAATTTGTACGTAAGTATCATTTTGAAGCGGATGGTTTGATCAGTTTTGAAACCATTTTAACAGAGAAAGCCTCAGGAAAGCAAATTAAAAATAAAATTAAGTTGTATCCTTTAAAAAAGGAGGGGATAGATAATCTTCTGAAAAAATATTTTTCGGAAGTATCTTATTTTGGCGATTATAAAATGAACCCTCTTACCGGTGATTCTTTTCATCTTATTGTTAAAGCTGAAAAATAACAGGTTGTTTTTACTGGTTACATCAACTTTCCCAATCTGATTCTTCAAGGTCAAAAATATTATCTACCGTTTGATTGAAAATATGAGCGATTTTTAATGCCAATACTACAGACGGATTGTACTTGCCTAATTCGATAGCATTAATTGTTTGCCTGCTTACTTTAACCAATTTTGCTAATTGAGCTTGTGTGATATTCTTTTTTGCTCTTTCTACTTTAATGCTATTCTTCATCGCTGATTTGATTTTTAGAGATATAAAGAACCCAATTGAAGCGAACCAGGAAAAAGACCAGTAGAGTAAACATATTAAATACTAGTCCCCAAAAGAAAGGCATGTCATAGACAAATATTATTGCTAGTATTAGGATCGCATAATTTATGTAAGTAGCCCATACCAAAGAGTCTAACCTGATTTTGGAGATAAATTCGTCCTCGGATTTCTCTTTTGAAAAAGCAATAAGTAAAGCACCAACGATTATTAGAATACTAGATATTTCATCTAAAACATTATTTTCGGAAATGGAAAAGAATGTGGTGTCACTAAATATTGCTTGCTCTGCTATGGCAAAGACTTTATTGTCAAAAAGACTAATATCGGATTGATAAATCAGGTATACTATTCCAAGTATTATTCCTGGAATGAAAAGGAGCCAACCAAGTTTTTTGTATCGATTCGGGAATAAATAATTTGTTTTCATAATAATTGCTTTAATGTTCATTGCAAATGTAACGTAATGGCAACAAAAAGTCAATCATACTTTACAAAAAGTCATGTAAGGTAGATGTGAGGATGATGATTTGATTGCAAAGATCTTTGATGTTGGATATTTTTTCTTCCTGAAACTTGGTGCTTTGGAATGAAATATTCATAGTTGCACCCCTGGCCCTTGATGTTATTTGTAAGTTTGGTAAGGTTAGCAGAAAATTTGTGAATTTTCCGGGGTAATGAAGTTTGCAGGTTTTTTTATCAATTATTATTGAAGGAAGGAAAATAATTGTTAGCTTGACAATGTAAATAAAAACCAAAATTAAAATGAGAACAAATAACTTTAGATTAGTATTATTGGTGGCAATGTTGATTGTTTCATGTTTTGCTTTTTCAGGCCCGAAAAAAGAGAAAGCAAAAACAAAAACAAAAGAAGCAGTTGATACCCTGATAAACAGCAGTCTGGTATCCGGTATAAAATGGCGCTCCATAGGACCGGCTTTTACGTCAGGCAGGATAGCAGATTTTGCAGTTAATCCTGACGATCCGGCGGAATTTTATGTGGCCGTTGCCAGCGGAAACATCTGGAAGACCACCAACAACGGGATAACTTTTAAGCCTGTTTTTGAAAAATACGGAGCTTATTCGATAGGATGCCTTGCCATGGACCCGAAGAACCCCAATGTGGTTTGGGCAGGTACGGGAGAGAACAACCACCAGCGTGCCCTTGGTTACGGCGATGGTGTTTACAAGACCGTTGACGGAGGTAAGAGCTGGAAAAATATGGGATTGAAAAATTCCCGTCAGATAGGAATGATACTCATCGATCCGAGGAACTCCAATGTCGTGTACGTGGCTGCCGAAGGTTCTGTCTGGGGCCCGGGAGGCGACAGGGGATTGTACAAAACTACCGATGGCGGCAAGACATGGAACAAAATTCTTGAGATAAGTGAGAACACAGGTGTGAACAACATTATCTGTGACCCGCGTAATCCTGATATCCTTTATGCCACATCGGAACAGCGCCGCCGACATGTGTTCACGAAAATAGGCGGAGGGCCCGAGAGTTCTGTTTACAAGTCGGAAGACGGGGGCAAGAACTGGCGTAAGATAGTGAAAGGCCTGCCATCTGTGGATAAAGGCGGGATGGGAATTGCCATATCGCCTCAAAACCCGGATGTGCTTTATCTGATAGTTGAAGCTGCAGACGGCAAAGGTGGTTTTTTCCGCTCAACCGACAGAGGTGAGTCGTGGAACAAGATGAGCGATCATCACTCCAGCGGGCAGTATTACAATGAGATATACTGTGATCCTGTTCAGTTCGATAAGGTTTATTCGGTAGAGACGTTCTCGTATGTTACCATTGACGGAGGAAAAACATGGAAGAAACTAAGCAATAAGAATAAGCATGTTGACGATCATGCACTGTGGATAGACCCTAATGATAACAAACATTTTATGATCGGTTGTGATGGAGGTATTTACATAACCTACGATGATGGGACTAACTGGCGTTTTGTTTCGAATTTGCCTGTTACGCAGTTCTATCGTGTTGCTGTTGATAATGCCAAACCGTTTTACAATGTTTACGGAGGTACGCAGGACAATAACACACTGGGCGGCCCGTCAAGGAACCTTGCGCGTGAGGGAGTTGTTTCCGATGACTGGATAGTTACGGTCGGAGGAGACGGGTTCTGGGTGTGTATTGACCCAACAGATCCCAACATAATTTATTCGGAATGGCAGTATGGCAATGTCGTCAGGTACGACAAGAAAAGCGGTGAGCGCATAAGTATCAAGCCACAGCCAAGAAAAGGGGAGAAGACATATCGCTGGAACTGGAATGCCCCACTGATAATCAGCCCGCATTCACATACCCGTATTTACATGGCAGCCAATAAACTTTTCAGGAGCGACGACCGTGGTGATACCTGGCAGGTGATATCCGATGATCTGACAGCCCGGATCGACAGGCACAAGTGGCCTGTGATGGGCAAGTACTGGGGGCCTGATGCTGTGGCAAAGGATGTTTCCACTTCGCTTTACGGAACCATTGTTTCCCTTGATGAATCACCGGTGAAGGAAGGCCTTATCTATGTCGGCACCGACGACGGCCTGATACAAGTTACCGAAGATAACGGTAAGACCTGGAGAAAGATATCGTCGTTCCCGGGTATTCCCGAAAATACTTATGTGAGCGATGTTCTTGCTTCACGTTTCGATGAGAATGTGGTGTATGCTACTTTCAGTGACCTGAAACGGGACAACTTCAAGCCATACATCCTTAAAAGTACCGATAAAGGTAAATCATGGACTTCAATATCTTCCGACCTTCCGGAGAACGGAAGTGTACATACCATTAATCAGGATTTTGTAAATAAAAACCTTTTGTTTGCCGGAACGGAGTTTGGAGCATTCTTCTCCATCAACGGGGGTAAGAGCTGGGTTCAACTGAAATCAGGTCTGCCAACCATTGCTGTTCATGATATCACTATCCAGGAACGTGAGAGTGACCTGGTGATCGCAACTTTCGGACGGGGATTCTATATTATCGATGACTATTCGCCTTTACGCTTGTTGACAGAGGATCTGGCAAAACAGGATTCGTACATGTTTGATATCAAAGATGCACTGTTGTATATTCCGAAATCGAACAAGGGAAGCCAGGGTGCAACTTATTACATTGCAAAAAATCCGAAATATGGTGCAGTTTTTACATTGTACCTCAAGGAGGTCCCAAAAACAGCAAAACAACTGCGTCAGGAACAAGACAAAAAACTATTTAAGGAAGGGAAACCTATACCGCAGCCATCATGGAAAGCACTTGAGGATGAAAGTAAGGAAGTCCCACCTTACGTGCTGTTAACTGTGAAAGACGAAAAAGGAGATGTTGTTCGTACCATGACGCAGAAGCCGTCAAAAGGTATTCAGCGTTTCAACTGGGGCCTGAAATATGATAATCCGAATATCAAGGACAAACCCAAATTCGATCCTTTTGCAAAAGACAGGGGTGGAGTGTACGTGATGCCGGGAAAATACAGTGTGGAAATTGCAATGGTGCACAACGGAAAAGAAACATTGCTGGGCGAAAAGAAAGACTTTGTTGTTAAAAAGGTAAATAATTCAACTTTGTCATCGGATATGAGCGACATCGTTGCTTTCCAGAAGAAAGTTACAAAACTGTCCAAAGCAATGAACGGAACTCTCAAACTTACCCACGATCTGATGAAAGAGGTTAACATGATGCAGCAGACAGCGCTTACACTTCCGGGAGCACACGAAAAACTGATGCCGGCACTGGCAAAGGTCAAAAAGGAGCTTGATGATATCCTGTTTAAGTTCAATGGTGTTAAGGCAAAAGCAAGCTGGGAAGAGATACCGCCGGCCGATATGCCGCTGATGAACAGGTTGTACAATATTATTTACACACAGATCAACAGCACATCTAACATCACAACCACGTCCAAAACCGGATATGAGATTCTTAAGGAAGAGTTCCCTCCTGTACTTGAAAAGGTTAAGAAGATAGCCACACAAGAGATAGTGGATATGAGGAAGATGATGGATGAAATGAACGCTCCTTATACCCCTTGCAGGATTCCGGAGTGGAATGAATAAGAATTTTTAATTTTTATTATTTTTAATAAAACCTGTCAGGTCTAACAGACCTGACAGGTTTGTAACTTATTTTAAAATAAAAAAATATGAAAACAACAATTGTACCCGGAGTAGGTTTTGACAACATCAAATTTGGAATGACAGAAGATGAGGTGATGGACGTTCTGGGGAAACCTGATGAGATAGAAGTTCAGGAGATGGAGGACGGAGAATCGGTAAATATATGTTATTACGATGATCTAGGAGTGTCTATGTCTTTCGACTCAATGGAGGATTTCAAACTTGTGGAGTTTGCATTTGACGACAGCAGGTATACAATGGAGAAGAATTTCTTCCCGGGTATGTCGAAAGAGTTGTTCCTGGAGCATGCTGGCGAACTTGGGGAATACTACAATGAGGACCTCTCCGGTGAAGATGCGGATGTGACCGAATTGTATGTGTTTGAAGATAAGAACATAAATGTGTGGCTTCGGGAAGGAGTGGTAGATACTATCCAGACAGGGCCATTCTGGAGAGATGACGAAAATGTATCATGGCCTGAATAGTTAAGTAGGTAGTTCATGTAAGCATTGCATGCTTTGACCAAAATAAATAATATATTCCCCAATAAGGAGTTAAAAAATGAAACTTAATAGATTGTTTTACGTTGTAGATAGTAGATAACACGATAGTTATAATGACAAAGAATTAAATAAATCATAACTAATAACGTATATTAAGAGTAGAAATTATGAAAAAGTTTTCAATTATTGCAGCAGTATTGTTTTTAATGGCGTTGGGTTTTAGTTCTTGCAAAGGGCAGCAGGATTGTCCTGCATACAGTAAGGCAAAAACAGAACAACCGGCAGTAAGAGCATAAGAAAATTGTTGTTGTTTTACCTGTTCTTTGTTCTCAAGCGGAACAGTGATAGGACATACATAAAGTTAATATTTATAGGAACATCCGGCATATCGTCATTCGACGATATGCCGGATGTTTTTTTAACATTTGTTGAGATTTATTCAGGAAATGAAATATTGGAATCCTTGACTAAATGATTATGAATGCTTACTTTTGTGGCTCATTTAAAAAGACATTATAAATATAATCACTAAAAAAACAATAAAATGTCAAAAATTAAAATTGGTATTAATGGATTTGGCCGTATCGGACGTTTCGTATTCCGTCAGGCTGTTGCAAAAGGAACTATTCAGGTTGTTGCCATAAACGACCTGATCGATGTTGATTACATGGCTTACATGTTGAAATATGATTCTACACATGGAAGGTTCAACGGTACTGTTGAAGTAAAAGACGGTAAATTAGTTGTAAACGGAGATGAGATCCGTGTAACAGCAGAAAGAAATCCTGCTGACATAAACTGGGGTGCTGTAGGTGCCGAGTATGTTGTTGAGTCAACAGGTCTTTTCCTTACAAAAGAAAAAGCCCAGGGACACCTTGATGCAGGCGCTAAAAAAGTTGTTATGTCTGCACCTTCAAAAGATGACACCCCAATGTTCGTGATGGGTGTTAACAATACTTCTTATTCACCCGATATGGACTTTGTATCAAACGCTTCATGTACTACTAACTGTCTTGCACCTATCGCAAAAGTGCTTAATGACAAGTTTGGTATCGAAGAAGGTTTGATGACAACTGTTCACTCTGTAACTGCTACACAAAAAACTGTTGATGGTCCTTCTTTGAAAGACTGGAGAGGCGGTCGTGGAGCCGGTCAAAATATTATTCCTTCATCAACAGGAGCTGCAAAAGCTGTGGGTAAAGTAATTCCTGAGCTTAACGGCAAACTTACAGGAATGGCTTTCCGTGTTCCTACTCCTGACGTGTCAGTGGTTGACCTTACTGCACGTCTTAAAACCCCTACTACTTACGAGGAAGTTTGTGCTGCAATGAAAGAAGCATCAGAAGGTGAGTTGAAAGGTATTCTCGGGTATACAGAGGATGCAGTTGTTTCGACTGACTTCATGAGCGACCCGCGTACTTCTATCTTCGATGCAGGTGCAGGTATCCAGTTGTCACCTACTTTCGTTAAAGTTATCTCATGGTACGACAACGAAATGGGTTACTCAACTAAAGTATGCGAATTGATCGAGTATATGGATTCTGTAAAGTAATCCATAATAAAATAGCACTTTAAGTGCACTTAAAAAAGCATCTCTGGATTAGGGGTGCTTTTTTAATATCTTTCAAGCAACTCTTTCCAGGTTTTGTCTCTTTTTTCAATTTCTGATAGCACAAAATCATCATACTGTTCCAGATCACTATGCTCAAGCATATTCCGGAGTATGACAACATAATTCAGTCGTTTTTCGGAATATTGCGTTAAAAACCATATCAGGCGATATGGGTTGTCGGTCGTAGTCCTGACCTTTCTGAAATCTTCAAAGGCATCACCCCTGCCGATAGTGTAAAAATAATCCATCACAGACCCAAGAAGGGAATCGTATTTTTTCAGATAGATTGTTTTGTTCCCTCTCTTTATTCCGGCGGCTATCCTGTTGTCATTTTCGTTAAATGACCATACCCCGAAGATATTGTTTGCCTCAAGGCAGAATCTTGAAGTTCCCCAGGCACTTTCGGTGGCAGCCTGTGCCAGGACAACACTGGAGGGATGGCTTTTCAGCCTGAAAAGGAGATCATTAATATTTTTTGCGTTAACTTTGTCAAATAATCCATTCAGAAACACGGAGTCTTCGTGTGCAAGAACACTTTTCTGTAACAGTTCTTCAACTCTTGCTCTTTTTTCGTTTAATATCTCTTTGGCAAGCAGGATGGTCGGGAGCATCACATCTATAAATCTCTTTTTTTTAATTGTGATCTCAAGTGGTTCCAGATCCGGCATTTTTTTGTAGAGTACAGGTGAGACAATACTGTCACTCAACGGCATAATTGAGTTTGCATTATATGTTTGAATAACCATTACCGATTTTGGACGGGGGGTGAGATGATAGACCAAAAGGATTCCGGAAACAAGAAGTACAGATGTTATGATAAAGGCATTTGCCCACCACTCTTTTTTACCATGTAATAATTTATTAAAGTCGATGCTTATTTTCATTTCTTTGGGGATTAAGAACGCCTAAAATAACAAAATAAAAATTTACTCTCCCAATGCCGGTTAATGATTGTCAAATAATTGGTATTTCATCTATGTTTAATTAATTTTGGGGACTTTTGAAATTTAGATATATAAATAAATAGATTTATTATGGCTTTTGATATTGAAATGATCAAGAAAGTGTATGCCGGCCTGCCCGAAAAGATAGAGCAGACAAGAAAACTCCTTGGGCGTCCGCTTACATTAACAGAAAAGATTTTGTACTCTCACCTTGCAGATGGCCTTCCAGAGAAACCATTTGAAAGAGGCGGTTCTTATGTGAATTTTAACCCTGACCGTGTTGCAATGCAGGATGCAACAGCACAGATGGCATTGTTGCAGTTCATGCAGGCAGGGCGTGATAAAGTAGCTGTTCCTTCAACGGCTCATGCCGATCACCTTATCCAGGCAAAAGAGGGTGCCGACAAGGATCTGGAAACAGCAAAATATACCAATCAGGAGGTTTATGATTTCCTCTCCTCGGTAACAAGTAAATATGGTATCGGATTCTGGAAACCGGGTGCAGGTATTATTCACCAGGTTGTGTTGGAAAACTATGCCTTTCCAGGAGGGTTGATGATAGGTACCGATTCGCATACTGTTAATGCCGGTGGGCTGGGAATGGTCGCCGTAGGAGTAGGTGGCGCCGATGCTGTTGACGTGATGGCAGGAATGCCATGGGAACTTAAATTCCCAAAACTTATTGGTATTAAACTTACCGGTAAACTAAACGGCTGGACTGCTCCAAAAGACATTATCCTTAAAGTTGCAGGTTTGCTTACTGTAAAAGGCGGTACGGGATGCATTGTTGAGTATTTCGGTGAAGGCGCTGAATCATTGAGTGCAACAGGAAAAGCAACTATTTGTAACATGGGCGCTGAAATTGGTGCAACGAACTCCAACTTCGGTTATGACGAATCGATGGAGAGGTATCTGCGTGCAACTAACCGTGATGATGTTGCCGATGCTGCCAATGAGGTTAAAGAATATCTTAAGTCAGACCCTGAGGTGCTGGCCAATCCTGAAAAATATTACGATGAATTGGTCGAGATCAACCTTGATGAGCTTGAACCATACCTGAACGGTCCATTCACACCTGACCGTGCCACTCCTATTTCTAAGATGCGTGAGGAAGCTAAGAAGAACGGATGGCCGCTGAAAGTTGAGGTTGGTTTGATAGGTTCATGTACCAACTCTTCCTACGAGGATATTTCAAGGGCAGCATCCATTGCTGAGCAGGCTGCCGAGAAGAAGCTGAATGTTGCCGGTGAGTTTACCATTACTCCCGGTTCCGAGCAGGTTCGATACACTATCGAGAGAGACGGTTTCATTGACACATTCAATAAAATAGGCGGAAAGGTATTTGCCAATGCTTGCGGTCCTTGTATTGGAATGTGGGCACGTCCCGGCGCTGACAAGCAGGAGAAGAATACCATAGTTCACTCATTCAACCGTAACTTTGCCAAGCGTGCAGACGGTAACCCAAATACTCATGCTTTCGTTGCTTCACCTGAGATGGTGACAGCACTTGCTATTGCAGGAGACCTGGGTTTCAACCCTATTACCGATACCCTGATA
Organism: Marinilabiliaceae bacterium; assembly: GCA_027034005.1. Lineage (GTDB taxonomy): Bacteria > Bacteroidota > Bacteroidia > Bacteroidales > Marinilabiliaceae > JAADEM01. Next base: position 6,451 of record JALVJU010000045.1, on the reverse strand, counting down.
AATGAGGAAGGTAAAGAGGTTAAGCTTGATGAGCCCAAAGGATACGAATTGCCTCCAAAAGGTTTTGATGTTGACGATCCGGGATATCAGGCTCCTGCCGAGGACGGATCTAAGATAGAGATCGTTGTTAAGCCCGACAGTGAGCGTTTGCAGCTTCTGACTCCGTTTGAGCCATGGGATGGTAAGAACATAACAGGAATGAAACTCCTGATCAAAGCTAAAGGTAAGTGTACCACTGACCATATCTCAATGGCAGGGCCGTGGCTTCGCTACCGGGGCCATCTTGATAATATCTCCAATAACTTGCTTATCGGCGCTGTTAATGCGTTCAACGGCAAGACAAACTGTGTGAAGAGCCAGATTACCGGCGAATGTGGCGAGGTACCTAAAGTACAGCGTGAGTATAAAAAAGCAGGTATTCCTACCATTGTTGTGGGTGACCATAACTACGGAGAGGGTTCTTCCCGTGAGCATGCTGCTATGGAGCCGCGCCATCTGGGTGTGAGGGCCGTTCTCGTTAAGAGTTTTGCCCGTATCCATGAGACTAACCTGAAGAAGCAGGGAATGCTTGCCCTCACATTTGCTAATGAGAGTGATTACGATAAGATTATGGAGGATGACACATTCAACTTCATTGATCTTGATCAGTTTGCTCCCGGTAAACCTTTACACCTTGAGATAGTCCATGCCGACGGTTCGAAAGAGGTGATAGAGGTGAACCATACATATAATGAGCAGCAGATCGAATGGTTCAAGGCCGGTTCGGCACTGAACCTTATTAAGCAGCAGAACAAATAGAATTTGCAGATTCAAATAAAAAAAGCCTCCCGGTTCCGGGAGGCTTTTTTTATTAGCATAATTTTATCGATGGTAAGAAGGTGTTTTAGTTAATGATAATATCAGGTTTATTACAGATGGAATTATAAGTGTTATTACTGCCATGAAATGATAAGAATATGTACTTTTCCCAGAAAATATATTTTATTGGCTTGTATTTTATTAATTTTAAAAAAAGATTTTGGTTAAAAACTGATGTTATGAAGAAAAAATTACTTTTTGTATTTATCTTTTCTATCGCTATTATTTACAGTGATAATATCATTAGTCAACACAGGTTTACACCCTACGATGAATTACCGGATATAAATAAAAGTTATAAACCTGCGTATAATAATAATTATCCTGAATGGGCTAAAATGTTATATAATTATCCTGTAAACTTTAATGAGATAAATGCGTCTTTCGAAAAATATATGAAGGAGAATCCCGGGACTAAGAATGACATAATTCGTTATTTCAAAATTTGGCGAAGAGTGGTTGGTGAGTATGTGAAGAATGATGGTTCCATTCTGATACCGGATATTGACAAGTTAAATTTTAAGATAAGACAGGAGCAATTGAAGGCTTATTCCCGACTGAAATCAATTTCTGAATCTAACTCGGACTGGACTTTTTTAGGCCCAAAACAAACATTTTGGCTTAATAAAAATGATGACCCCGAACCTCCGGGATCATGCCCGTGGCAGGTAAATATTTATTCTATTGATATTGCACCTTCAGATGGGAATATTCTTTATACCGGTTCCGAAACAGGATTTGTTAATAAATCAACCGATAAAGGTAAAACCTGGCATGTGTTGGCAAAGAATTATCCTTTTGGTAATGGTGTCAGGGCAATAGCTATTGACCCTACAAATCCTGATATTGTATATGTTTCGGCAGGAAAACAAATGCATAAAACCGTTGATGGTGGTTTAACATGGGGGCCTTTATTGCCTACTAATGCGCTTTTTTATGCCAATAGGATAAAGATCGATCCTACTAATCATAACAAAATAGTAGCTTGTTCGAGTGAAGGTGTTCATGTAAGCACAGATGCCGGTATGACCTGGCAGAAAAAATGGTCTGATCCATCCTGGGATGTGGACTTTAAACCGGGGGACAGTAATGTTATTTATGCTTTATGTGCAAATCCTTCCGATTTCTTTGAATTTGTGATGTCAACCGATGGTGGCAACACATTCAGAAAAGTTTCATCATTCCCTTCAGATATCCTTGAGCAAAGTGGTGGATTGATAGCAGTTACTCCGGCTAACAGCAATATTGTTTTTGTTACAACTCTTTCGAGGGAGGGAGACGAAAAAGTACCATATATTTATAAAGGTGTATATGACGGGACCTCATATACATGGCAGCGTACAAAGAAAGGAGAGTATCAATCGGTTGGAGGGCTTGGCGGTTTTACTAATGGACAGGGATATTTTGACCTGGTACTTGAGGTATCTCCTGTAGATGAAAATATTGTTTTTTGGGGAACATGTTCTCTTTTCAAGTCAACCGACGGGGGATACAATTACACTAAGATTGGAGGTTACGGAGGTAGTTTTGCGATACATCCCGATATGCAGGATATGAGAATGTTATCAAATGGTGAAACATGGGTGACAACAGATGGCGGAGTTAATTTCACAACAGATAATTTTGAAAGTCAGGATAATTATAAGGTTTTAATTGACGGTTTAATCGGTTCTGATATGTGGGGATTCGATCAGGGATGGAATGAAGATATTGTTGTAGGAGGAAGATACCATAATGGGAATACTGCTGTTACCGATTTTTACGGTGACAAGGCATTGCGTATGGGAGGGGCAGAATCCCCTACAGGATGGGTACTTCAGGGTAAAAGCCGTCATGTTGCATTTAGCGATCTGGGTAACGGGTGGATTTTGCCAAAAACAGCAGCAGGGCCGCCGGAAGGGAGGTTCCTTTTTACAAAATATCCCAATATGGATGAATACGGTGGACGGAGAAGTAATCTGCTACATCATCCTAACTACTATAATGTGCTGTATCTTGGGAATGGTAACAGTGTATGGAGAAGTAAGAATGGGGGAGAGGAATTCGATATGCTGCATACTTTTGGCGGGAGAGTCAGGTATATGCAAATGAGTTATTCTAATCCTGATGTGATTTATGTTGATATTGTTGATTACGGTTTGTATCGTAGTGACGATGGAGGTGTAACCTGGACAAGAAAGCCATCTTTAACTGATGGGTCTTATGGTACTTCCGATTGGAATGGAAAACTGTTTTTTGCAATTTCTCCTTATGATGAAGATGTAGTTTATGCTTGTTTATCGAATGGTACATGGTCATCAGACATTGGTAAGATATTCAAATCGGAGGATGGTGGCGATACCTGGACAGACTGGACAGCAGGTTTGAGCGAATATACCAAAAACCTTGTTGTACAACCTACGTCAGATGGTGTAGATCTTGTTTATCTTTTTAATACTACAAAAAACGGGAAACCTGCAACAGTGTATTACAGAAGAGCTGATGAGAATAACTGGACTCTTTTTGACAATAACTTTCCCGTGAATATGAAAATTAATCTTGCATTACCTTTTTACCGTGATAGTAAGCTAAGGGTTGCAGGTGGTGCAGGAATCTGGGAATCTCCATTCCAGGAAGTTGAATTTACACCAATCATTAATCCATGGTGCCAGAATAAAGAATTTAATTGTTTTCTGGATACTGTTTACTTTGATGACCATTCTATATTGAACCATGAAGGGGCTACATGGCATTGGGAGTTTAATCCGTCTCCAAAATATATTGATAATCCTGATATTCGTAATCCCAAAGTGCTTTTTGGGGATACACTTTCCTATGATGTGACGTTAACTGTTACCCAAGGCGGCAAAGCTTATACGCGTACCATACCTGAAATGGTCTCATTTACCAAATGTCCTTCAATTGAAGATTGTAATAATCCTGCCGAGCTTCCAAAATCTAAGTGGGAAGTTATTTATTTTGACAGTCAGGAATATGCCAATAAAAAATATGCTATTTATGCCATTGATGGTGATCCTGATACATTTTGGCATACCGAATGGTCAACGAGTGATCCGGATCCCGGTTATCCTCATGAAATTCAGGTCGATCTTGGGGGCGCTTTTTTAGTTCATCAATTTACTTATTTGCCCAGACAAGATGGGGGCTTGAATGGTACCATAAAAGACTATGAGTTGTATCTTTCTATGACTAAAACCAATTGGGGAGATCCTGTAAAATCAGGATCGTTTGAAAAATCATCAGCCCCAAAAACAATAAAATTTGAAACTCCGGTAGCAGCTAAATATTTTAGGTTCCGGGGACTCAGTGAGGTGAATGACAAACCCTGGGCCTCTGCGGCTGAATTCACCATTGTAGGATGTGTCAAGCCTCAAACAGGTATTTTTAACGATCAGTATAGTGATGAAATTACCGCCTATCCAGTACCTACAAATGGAGTAGTGAACCTTTCTGTTCTTACCGGAGAAATGGGCAAAGATATGAAATACTCAATTTATTCATCTTGTGGTATGAAGATGAGAACAGGTATACTAAACGGAGGTATGGGAAACTATTCCTTAAATCTCTCAAATTATGCAGCGGGAGTTTATTTTATTATTCTTGAAAATGATGGAGGAATAAAATATCGTGTCAAGGTTGTAAAGAAATAGCAAATATTAGTTTTTTATTTTTCACACGGCTGTCTTGTTCAATGTAAGGTAGTCGTGTTTTTATTTTTATTTAAGCATACGCAATCAGGCCAATGTAGAAGAAGAAATGCCTTTTGGGGAAGAAGGACTCCCGGTTTTTATAGACCCGTTGGCTCATTCATATCCGGGATTTATTGTTGCCGACGATATAGTAGCAATGAAAACAGGGTCTTTTAATAATTGTTCATGTGGTCAGCCGGGAGCAACCCTCGCCACCAGGGTTAGAAGGGCTAAAGGTGCAGAGGAGAAAGGGTGCGGAAGACATGTCGCGGAATTGAATGAACAACTTAAAAGGTAATTAAATGTTATCATCTTGTCTGTAACTTGGTCATGTAAACTTTTTTTGTACTTTTGCTAACTAAAATCACAAAAAACCTAAATCATATGACTGGTAATATTCAGACTGAGACACAGGAAGTGTTAACAGTGGAATCTGCTGATACCTCTAAAACTGCGATAAAAAACGAATACGGGGATGTAAAAGAGAAAAAACAAAGCTACAAGGTCTTTCGAAAGAAAAAACTCAACGAAGTATTTCTTTTCATAACTTCCAGTTGCAATTCAAAATGTAAAACCTGTTTCTATCATGAGTTCCTGAACAGCAACCAGGATATGACATTTGAACAGATTAAACATATCTCGGAAACAGCTCCGGAATTCAGTAAGTTATGGTTGTCAGGGGGTGAGCCTTTTCTCAGGAAAGAACTGGCTGAGATAATAAAACTGTTTTACGACAACAATAAAATAAAAGAGATAAACCTGCCAACCAACGGTTTGTCAACAGAAAAGATAGTTGAAAAAACCGGTCAGATACTTGAGCAATGTCCGGGTATGAAGGTGCTTCTGAACTTTTCTATTGACGGGTTGGGCAAAACACACGATAACATCAGGGGAGTGCCTGGGAACTTCAAAAAGACCATTCGTACCATGGAGCTCGTTAAAGAGAAATATGGTGACAATCCCGACTTGTTGATCAATGTTGTTACTGTGATTACTCCGGAAGGATATCACGAGGCATTTGATCTTGGAGTGTATCTCCTGAAAAAGGAGCTTATTTCCACACATTATTTTGAAATTATAAGAGGGGATTCCAAAGACCCGGATGTAAAAAACCTTACACCGGAGGAGATAAGGGAGCTGAGAAAAAAAGTTTATCCTCTTGCTAAAGAACATGCAAAGATTCTGTTCAAACAATTTAAAGGTGTAAAGCGAAAATTAGCAGAGACATATTACCTGGGTTTTATCCGGTTTATGAATAATATACAGGACGCTAACTTCAATGGGCCCAGCGATTGGGGGATGAGTTGTGTTGCCGGGGAAACGACCATTGTTTTTGACCACAACGGAGACTTTCGTGCCTGTGAGATGAGGCCGGCCATTGGCAATATGAAAGATTACGGCTATGACCTTAACAAAGCTTTCCACAGTGATGCAATGAAACGGGAGATAGCTGAGATTGGGGGAGGGAAAAAAGCAAACTGCTGGTGTACCCACGGATGTTGGATCACATCGTCTTTAATATTCAGCCCCACATCAATGCTGTTCCGCCTGCCTTGGGCCTACCACAAAGCTAAAGGCGACTTGGTAGATGACTTCAAACTTCCGGATATCGACATTGAGGCAATCGAAAATTATCTCGAGAATTGATTAACGATGTGTTAAAGTATAAGAAATGAAGATAGTTCTTTCAAGCAGAGGTTCAAGAGGGGATATTTATCCTGTGATTGAGATTGCAACAGCACTTAAAGACAAAGGGCATTCTGTTGCAATAGGGATACCTGAGACATTTGGGGAGTATGCAAAAGAAAAAGGCCTTGATCCGCATTTGTACAGGGAAGACAGCGATAAGGTAATGAAAGACTTCGGTCATGGGATGAACTCTTCAAAAAGAGGATTCAACTTTA
>JALVJU010000044.1 GCA_027034005.1 Marinilabiliaceae bacterium | reverse complement strand
CCGGAAGATATTATAAAAAGAAATCTGCCGCCGGTACACTATGTAACAGTTATCTTTAAGGATGGCACGGAAAAATCGGTTCGTCTGCCGATGAACGAGTACCTTCAGATAGTTGCTGCATCGAATTTCAAGCAGCGCAGCCGGATGACAATGCTTTACTATCATGCCGAACGTTTGTACTACTGCGTAGTGGGTACGCCCAACAAGCATGAGGTGCAACAGGGATTTTTTGTGAAATACGGCGACAGTGGCGCTGATATGATGCCTATCAGTAACCTGTACAAGACGCAGGTTTATCAGTTGGCTGAATATCTTGGTGTACCAAAAATTATAATCGAGCGTACGCCAACATCTGACACATACCCTGCCGAGCAGACACAGGAAGAGTTTTTCTTCCAGATGTCGTTTGAAGAGATGGACCTTTTCTGGTATGGATGGGAGAATGGATATTCTCCTGAGGAGGTTGCTCCGGTCATGAATGTAACACCCGAAGAGGTACAAAAGATATATAAGAATTTCGAGCGCAAAAAACAGACAACAGAGTTCCTTCGTACACCTGCCATTCACGGGTATTACGGGGTTTAAAAACAGATAAATGGTCACTATCCCTCAACGGCTTCTTGGTGAAGCGCTGATAAGAACGGCAGAAAAGTTCCCCGATAAGACTGCAATCATATCGAAAGGGGAGGAGTACAGTTACGGACAGATGAGAGATGCTGCCTTAAAACTGGCCGCACACCTGATGCAGGCAGGGGTGAAGCGAGGCGACCGGGTTGCCGTTTACATGAACAACTCGTGGCAAAGTGCAGTTTCGGTGTATGGGATAACCCTCACGGGCGCAGTGTTCCTGATGATTAATCCCCAGACAAAAACAGATAAACTGCAGTACATCCTGAAAGACAGCGGTAGCAGGGTTTTGATAACCGAAAGCCGTTTGCGTAACCTGTTTGTTCCGGCATTGGACGGGACTGATGTTTTTGAGGTGATACTTTCCGGGCCTGAGTTTAAGTTTGAAAAAGAGAATGTTGCTGTTGCCGCTTTTGATGAAGTATTGTCGGGAGAGACAGCAGGGATGCCGGAAGTGAAGATAATTCCAAATGACCTTGCATCGCTGATCTACACATCGGGGAGCACCGGTTTTCCCAAGGGGGTGATGATGACGCACCAAAGTATGGTATTTGCCTCATGGAGTCTGATAGAGTACTTGCGTTTGGACGAGGATGAAAGGATAATGCTGGTAATTCCGCTGGCCTTCGATTACGGACTGTATCAGTTGTTGATGTCAGTTACAATCGGTGGAACACTTATCATCGAGCAGTCGTTTGCTTTCCCTTCGGCTGTGTACAAAGATATTGAGAAGTACAAGCCAACCGTATTTCCTGCCGTACCTACGATTTTTGCCATGATGATAGCGATGCATCGTAAATCAGGTCTTAACTTTCCCGGGATAAAGAAAATAACCAACACTGCCGCAGCCCTTTCAGCAGAGATAATTCCCGAATTAAAAAAGGTTTTTCCGGAGGCACTTATCTTTAAGATGTACGGGCTCACGGAGTGCAAAAGGGTTTGTTATCTGGAACCCGAACTGGTGGACGAGAAGCCGGCATCGGTGGGGAAGGCAATTCCCGGAACGGAAGTGTTCCTTTTGTCGCCAGAAGGCAATCCCGTGTCTTCAGGTGAGCCGGGCATCCTGCATGTCCGCGGCCCTCATGTCATGCTTGGTTACTGGAACAATGAGGAGTTGAGCAGGGAGATGCTCAGGCCGGGTAAACTGCCATATGAGCGTGTGCTTTGTACCAATGACTGGTTCAGGATGGACGAAGACGGCTTTCTCTACTTTTTGAGCCGAAATGATGATATCATCAAAACGAGAGGTGAAAAGGTCAGCCCTGCCGAAGTGGAAAATGCGATCTATAAAAAAGAGGGTGTTAAAGAGGTTGCAGTTGTAGGAATACCCGATGAGGTAATGGGTGAGGCGATAGTTGCTTTTGTGACTGTTTTCGACAGCGGTATAACTGAAAAGGATATTCAGCGTGTATGTATGGAAAACCTGGAGATTTTTATGGTAC
>JALVJU010000043.1 GCA_027034005.1 Marinilabiliaceae bacterium | reverse complement strand
ATCTCTGTTTTATTGTATGGCACGTCAGTAACTTCGGGGATTTTATTTTCTGAAAAACTCAATGATACTGTCATCATTCCTGACACCCTTTAGGGAACTGCCGGATGCATTGACCGGATCTAATATCAGATATGTATTTTTTTTGATCAACGACAACAGGTCATCGACATCATAAAACGGAAGACTTCCCGGAACTGCGTAATATGCCTGTTTGGGATCATAAAACTTTTCTTCTATCAATGTCTTGTTTGATGCAAGCGGACGGTAAAATACAATCTTTGAAAAAGGATCTTTTAATGCCGTAAAGTGCATCAGAGGTGAACACATCTCCTTCTCTGCAAAAGCATAAACGGGATTGCCATCCGTATTGATCTGAGATACAAATTGCATCAAAAGATTGATGTTGTCTGCAATGATACCGGGAATGCTTTTGCCTGCCAGTTGTGCGCCAAACGTATAATTAAAAGGCACGTTCTTTACAAATCCGTCACCTTTGAATGATGGATCGAACAGTTCACCCGTTCCGGGCATGTCGGCAGAAATGACAGTGAAGCCGGTTTCAATTAATTTGTTCAGCAGACTGCCTTCAAGAACCTTTTCTTTCCCTTCCGGATTAAGCCATACAATTATTTTTTTAGCGGGGGTTTTAACCGGCTCTACTACCCACACCGGAAGTGCAAGCTCATTCTTTTCATTTTCCAGAAAATACTTGCTAATGTTGTACTTTTTACCTGGTATCAAACCTGTGAACACAACAGATTTTAACTTCAGGCCTTCTTCCATTCCCGATATTTTTTTAACGGTTGCCCTTAATTCCGGATTTTCAACTGTGTCCCTTGAGAAATACTCTTTGTTAAGGTCAAAGACTGTTTTACTGTTCAGTGATGTTACCACCTGTCCTGTCCGGGTTACCTGCAGTTCTTCCTGGCTGAACGTTTGTACATCTTCATCAGCGCTGTCACCCTGCAGGTTAAGTGCTCTTTGAAAAAACGCATAAACTGCTTCCCTGTTATTTCGGGTTGATTCATGTGTACCAAAATCCTCAATCATCTTAATGTTGCCGGGCTTTCCCATTGCAGAGTACGAAAGCTGTGCTTCCCGGAAGGTCTCCCTCGCCCCCTGCTGACTGAAGAAATCAAGGGTTGTGGTGACTATGAGTGATGGCTTTGGCGCCCTGAGATGAAAATAGTCGGGGAAATCAAACCCTTCCTCGATGGCATGCCAGGGATTCTGTTCTGCATCCTGCGGCCCGATTGATTGAAAAAGCCTTCTGAAATTTGTTATGTAGCATTCCGGTGCGGCAGCCAGTATCCTGTCATCGTAAGCAGCTATCATGGCAGTTTGTGTCCCGCCGCCCGAACGGCCTGTTATCCCTATACGTTTCATGTCAACCTCTTTGCGTGTGGAAAGATAATCCACAGCCCTGACGCCATCCCAGATAAAATATGCTGAGAGCGATGTGCCTGTCAGCAGAGTCTGAGCTCCGGCATAAGAGTGCTCTGTCGTGGGGCCTCCTATCTTTGATTTACCGGTCTTTGCATCTGGGTACTGCAGCCGCTCGCCCTGGCCTATCGGGTCAATGGCAAAAACAATGAACCCTTTTTTTACCAGATTCAGAATTACTCGCTGATATGTGTTATCCCTGAACGAGAGCGATGTGTGTCCTGATACGTAAATTACTGCCGGGGCCGGTTTTTGTCTTTTTTGGGGGATGAACAAACAGCCCGTAACATAAAATCCCGGATGTGATTCAAAAAGTATCTTCTCTATTTTCAGGCCTTTCCGTTTTACAATCCCCGTGACCTGTGCGTTTAATGGTGTTTTCTTAAACTTGTCAAGTGAAGTGAAGAGTTTCTCCCGGAGGCCTTTTCTGTAATCTTCCCACTCTGCCTGCGTGTGAAGGCCGGATATCTTTTTTTCTCTTTCATCAAGCAACCTGAAAACTTCAGCAGAAATTGTTTTGTACAACAACTCATCATTGTCTCTGAATGCTATCCATTTACGGCTTTTGCTGTTGGATACCTGAAAAACAGAGTAATCGGCATTCTGGCCTTGAACATACAAGGAAAACAAAATGGCTGATGCGAGAACTAATTTTAACTGTTTCATGTGAACACACTTTTTTGACTATATGCTAAATTAATGATATTCTGTTAACTGATGTTTTCTCTTTCTGTTTTTTTGAAACGATTTTATGTGTACTCAGGAAACTATTAATATTATTTAAGTTTCCTAAGTGTAAAAAGTTTTGTATTTTTGCACTTATGGAATATGATAGAAAATCTATAGTTGAGCGCTCCTGGGAATTGTTCCGCATATACGGGATAAAAAGTGTCAGCATGGACGATATTGCCCGGGAAATGGGAATGTCGAAAAAGACATTGTATCAGATAGTAAAAGACAAGAACGACCTTGTGGAAGGGGTTGTTGAACTTGTAAAGAAATGGATAATCCGCTTTTGGGAGGTGTTTTATGATGACAGTCTGAACGCCATAGAGCAGCATTGCCGTCAGCGTGAAGTGGTGAAAGAGCTGCACCGCCATTTCAACCCGACATTCTCTTTCGACCTGCTGAAGTATTACCCTGAATTTTACAGGGAACTTAACAACTGGAGGAAGGATGTGATAATGAAAGCCCATGTGTCAAACATTGAAAAAGGGAAAAAGGAAGGACTCTACCGCAGTGATGTTGACGCAGAGATTATCTCCCGACTGATAGTGGCACATCACCTTTACACTTTCAATCCGGAAAATAAAATATTTGACACGACCGACATCGTGGATTTTAATGTGGTTGAGCAGTTCTACATGTATCACCTTAGAGGTTTGAGCTCTGAAAAAGGATTACGTGAGATAGAAAAACTCTTTGCAAACAAAAAGAAGTCAGATTATGAACACAGCAGGTAAAAAAATGAGAGTGGCAGTCCTGACTTTTTTGCTTGTTTTCGGACTGAAGGTATTCAATGCGAATGCCCAGAAGGACACTCTTGTTGTTACTTTCAACGAAGCGCTTAAGTATGCCACCGAAAATGCCTACATGAGCAAAAGTGCCGGATATGACATAGAAGCGGCGAAGAAACAGGTGTGGGAATACATGTCATTGGGTTTCCCGCAGATAAACGCCTCAGGAGGACTGAATGACAACCTGTCTATTCAGGAGAATTACATTACAATGGGAGACAGTGTGATAATAATGAAATTTGGTTCTCAATACTCATGGAACATTGGCGGAACAGTCAATCAGCTTATCTTTGATGGCTCTTATTTTCTTGGTGTAAAGGCAAGTAAGATTTTCGTGGAGATGTCAAGGCAAAAGAAGGAAAAGACCGAAATAGACGTTAGGGAAAATGTGGCAAAAGCATATCTCGTTGCCTTAGTGGCAAAGAAAAACCTCAAGGCATTCAACGACAATCTGAAAGTTAACGAACAAACTCTGAAAGAGACAGAGGCTTTGTTCAGGAATGGGTTCAGGGAAGAACTGGATGTTGATCAGGTGCGCCTGATGGTGAACAACAGTAAAAATATGGTACTTGAGGCCAAAAGACAAATGCTTGTTGCAATGGCCGTGCTGAAATTTGCCATGGGTGTTAAGATAGAAGATCCGTTAAAATTAAACGATGACCTCGACAATCTTATCGTTCCTGTCCTCTCAGAAAAAGTGGACATGAATGCTTTCAATGTGGATAACCTTATCGATTACACTATCTCAGAGACCCAGGAAGAAATACAGCGCATTAAAGTAAAAAACGAACAGGCACAGTACTACCCCAAACTGAATGCATTTTACAGCTATACACATTATCAGTTCGGTGACAGGTTGAACGATATGAATCAAAGTGCAGGACAGGTGCTGGGGCTTACCCTCTCCATGCCGATCTTTACTACGGGGAGAAGAAATGCCACTATCAACAAAGAGAGAATGAACCTCCTTAAAACGCAGACGCAGAAAGAGATGACCAGAGAAAACCTCAAACGTGAATTTCTTGTTGCTTCAACAAACCTGCTGAATGCAAGGGAAAAATATCAGAACGATAAGTTCGGTGAGGATGTTGCCAAAAGGATTTACGATAAAACAAGGACAAAATTCAAGAATGGACTGGCAACAAGCACCGAATTGTCGCAGAACGAAGGTCAGTATATCCAGTCACAGATAAGCTTTATCCAGGCAACCCTGAACGTGCTCGATTCTTTCATACAGTACCGTAAGGCGCTGGGACGACTTTAGGGATGTTTGATGTTCGATGGATGATGTACGATGCTGAGCGCTAGCGAAGTCCCGGGTGCCGGGATGAGATGCTGAGCATCGCGAAGTCCCGGGTACCGGGATATGATGCTGAGCGTTAGAGAAGTCCAGTAAAACTGGATAAAATGTGTAAAAATGAAATTTGAATAAATAACAACATAAAATGAAGAAGATACTTTCAATAATCCTGATAGCGATCCTGGCCTCTTGTTCGGCCACAAATGACAAAAAGGCAAAGGAGCAGCAACTGGCGGAATACAAACAAGAGCTGAGTCAGCTAAAAAAGAAGATATCAAAACTTGAGAAAGAGCTTGCCGTTGAATCGGGAGCCAATGTGGTCAACGTATATGTTGAACCTATATCGCCAACTGAGTTTAAACACTTCGTCGATGTCTCGGGCAATGTGAATGCCGACAAGAACATAGTCGTAAGTCCGGAAACCGGGGGCAACATAGTCTCCATCAACGTGAAGGAAGGCGACAAGGTGAAAAAAGGACAGATACTCGGACGGCTTAACACCGAGATGATAGAGAGAACGATTAGTGAAGTACAGATAAACTACAACCTTGCAGTAACCACATACGATAGGAGGAAAAAATTGTGGGACCAGCAGATAGGTTCCGAGATGGAATATCTGCAGGCAAAGTCACAAAAAGAGTCGCTGGAACAAAAACTGGAGTCGCTTAAGGCACAGCTTGACATGGCACTTATCAAAGCCCCTATAAACGGTGTGGTGGACGATCTGTTCCAGAAAGTGGGTGAGATGGCCGGGCCGCAGATACCTTTTGCAAGGATTGTCAACCTGGAAGACCTCTACATCAACGCAGATGTTTCAGAGATGTACCTGCCTCAGGTGCATAAAGGCGAAGAGGTGGATATTAGTTTTCCGGTGATAGGTAAAAAGATCAGAAAAACGATTTACAGGGTGTCCAACGTGATCGATCCGTCCTCAAGGACTTTCCGTGTAAGGGTAAATATTACCAATGAGGACAATGAGATAAAACCTAACATGATGGCAGTGCTGAAACTGCTTATCTACTCCAACGACAGTGCTATCGTGGTGCCTTCTATCCTCATTAAAAAAGATTTTACGGGTGAGTTTCTCTTCATTGCCGAGAAGCAGGACAATAAGTGGTATGCCCGCAAGCGATATCTTGTGACAGGCATTAAAAACAACAATCAAACAGTTGTTCTCGAAGGCCTGAAGCCGGGCGACATGCTGATAACAAAGGGATATGCCCAGGTTGTTGACGGTGCAGAGATAAACATCAAGAAGGATAAAAGCGGGAATTAAGCCCTTGACAAACAACAAAGGTGACGGTAAGAAATGTAACTACTAAGAAAAAAATGAATGTACGTAGAAGATAAAGAGTTCAGCAAAGAGTCATTTACAGAAAAACCACTGGAGAAAGGCGAATATGAGAATTGCACCTTCTCGAATTGTAACTTCTCCGGTTCCGACTTGTCGAAGGTCACCTTTTCGGAGTGTGAATTCACCGACTGTAACCTGAGTATGGTCACTATGACAGGGACGGCGCTGAGGAATGTGAGGTTAAAAGATTGCAAGCTGCTGGGAGTGAATTTTGAATACTGTAACGGGTTCGGGTTTGATGTGGCATTTGAAAACTGTGTGCTCAACCATTCTGTTTTTTATAAAAGGAAAATGAAAAACACTGTTTTTAAAAATACTCAACTTCATGAAACAGATTTTACAGAGTGCGACCTGACAGGCGCTGTTTTCGGGAACTGTGACCTTGCCGGGGCGACTTTTTATAATTCAGTGCTTGAAAATGTTGATTTCAGGACAGCATACAACTTTACTATCGATCCTGAACTGAACAGAATAAAAAAAGCAAAATTTTCCCTGATGAACGTATCAGGGCTTTTGGGTAAATATGATATAAGGATTGAGTGAGATGAGAAGCTCGAGGCTTGAAGCTGGAAGGGGATTCGGCAGATCACAGTAGGTAGTCTGCAGTTATACTCTTAAAAATCTGAGATCGCTAATC
>JALVJU010000042.1 GCA_027034005.1 Marinilabiliaceae bacterium | reverse complement strand
CCAAGTAGACCCTTGGTACATCTTCAAAGACGATGTTGCCAAGCTTCATCCAGAATATCCCGCCTGCCTTTCCCTTGTACTTGAGATGTTGCTCCCCCAGTTTTGAGCTTATTTGTATTATCACGTCACTCGTATTAAGGCCTGTCCCCTCTACCTTCAATGTAGTTCCGTGATAACCTAGGGTTATTGGAATTTTTCCAGGCGTTACCTTCATGGTGAGGGCAGATGCCTCGCCCAGAAAAAACAGCAAAAAGAAAACATAAACAAGGGCCGTTTTTAACAATGTATGGATCCTGATCATGATTAGTGCCCTCCTGCGTGTGCAAGTAATAAGCTTGGCTCAAGCACCAGTTCGAGAATCATCTTTATGGTGACCCCAATCACTATCATGGCCAACAATATCTTTAGCTGCTCTCCATGTAGTTTCTTACCCAGCTTTGTCCCAAGTTGGGCTCCAATTGTTGAGCCAAGAAGAAGCAGAATGGCAAGAATGATATCAACGGTGTGGTTCTGATAGGACTGGAGAAATGTCACCTCTACACATGTGAACATGATCTGGAAAAGGCTTGTTCCCACGACAACATGCATTGGCATGCGAAGCAGATAGATCATGACAGGGACCATGAGAAAACCGCCCCCAACTCCCATGATGGCAGCAAGCACACCCACAAAGATTCCTAGACCAATAGGGAGTAAGGCCGAGTGGGTGACTCCAGATTTCTCAAAATGTATCTGAAAAGGAAGTGAAGAGACCAGGCTTTTCTTTTTGGCCTTAGCCCTGGCCTTTTGTCTTTCTTTTCTTTCTGCTTCCAAACGCTCTTCCTCGCTCATGAGCGAGACAGCCTTTTGCTTTTTCATGGCATGCAGGCTTTCAAAAAACATGAATGTTCCCACGATGCCTAACATTATGACGTAGGTCATCTTGATAAGGAAATCGGCCCCGCCTGTAGCCCTTAGAACCTTGATTACATGAACTCCAAGGGCTCCGCCTGCAAAACCACCTGCCAAAAGAAGCAGACCCATCTTGAAATCAACGTTTCCAAGCCTCCAGTGGGCAAGGGTCCCTGAGGCAGACGCAGCAACTATCTGGTTTGCGTCGGTAGCTGCTGCAACAGTAGGGGGAATGCCTATCATCATAAGCAGAGGCGTCATCAAGAACCCCCCTCCCACACCAAACAGGCCGGACAGCAAGCCCACTAACAGGCCCAGGCCTACAACCAACAAGAGATTTACACTTGTGAGGGCAATCGGTAAGTAAATATACATATCTAAGACCCTCCTATGAAAATACTTTTATTGTAGCCTTTTGATTCAGGCCGAAGCTATTTCAATGGGATAAAGGGTGCAATCCGCATTGATCTGCCTCAAGACCTTCTTGAAATATTCGTCACTCCAAGGCCTGGCAAGGAACACGGTCAGCTCTCCAAAATACCAGCGAGGATGACTGCAGACCTCATTAACTATCCTGGCCAACCATTTCCGCTTCTTATCAAAATCCTTATCGTTTACAGTCCCGGCAATGAGGCAAGATATTTTTTGAGAAACTATAAATTCCACGAGACTCTTATCTGATCTCGTTTCAATGAAATGATAGGAACTGTTTATCTTTTCCAGCTCACAGAGCCCCGAAACAAGCTGGAGAAAAAAGGATGGAGAAAAATAATTCCAGCTTTCATTGGGAGAAATACCATCCTGTAAAGCCAGCCTGTTAGGCACTATGAGCAATGAAAAGAGCGTGGCATCCGTTCTCCTTGCAAGCTTTACAGCGCAAAAACTGGCATAAAGATCAGAGTTACTTCCGTCTGCCAAGAGCGCCACCCTTTTGCCCATCCGACTCATACTATCCCTAATGAAACTGTTATAAAAAAATGCGCCAGATTAACAGAAAAAATTAACAAGCTCTGGTTCATAGCTTGATAAGCATTCACTATGCCACGATAGATAACCTACCGAATTTTTTGAATTTTTGGGAAATCAACACCAAAAAACACCTGCTTCTTTGTGCAAAAAATTACTTGAAGCTGTCCTAAAACGAAACGCTGACGACTTAACAGAGTGAAAATATTAACTTTTTATATG
>JALVJU010000041.1 GCA_027034005.1 Marinilabiliaceae bacterium | reverse complement strand
CGTGATGAAAATATATACAGGAGATGTAACACTATTAAGATAAGGATACTTAACTGATGAAAAAGGGCTTGGTCAAAATATTTCTTTTTATTGCACTGTCGATAATGTTCGGTGTAAGTAAAAGTTATGCCCAAGACCCGCATTTCTCTCAGTTCTATGCAAATCCTCTTTATCTTAGTCCGTCACTTGCAGGTGCTACTGACGGAGGCCGGATAATCCTGAACTACCGAAACCAGTGGCCTGCCATTTCAAAAGCATTCTCAACCTATGCTGTTTCCATCGATAACTTTTTCCCGACATTCAACAGCGGCCTTGGATTTTACCTTATGCAGGATCAGGCAGGAAGCGCAGGGTTAAAAACTACAAATGCTGCCTTCCAGTATTCATATAACCTTATCCTTAATGAGAAATGGCAAATAGTACCGGCAATTCAATTCGAATACGGGAACAAGGCCATTGATTTCTCAAAACTTATATTTGCCGACGAGGAGATAGGCGGAGGTTCTTCGGGCTCGTGGGACAGACTAGAGAACGAACAGGTAAACTACATGGACCTGGCAGCTTCTGCTTTTGCATACAGCCCCAGATACTGGATAGGATTAACTGTTAATCACCTTGCAAGACCTAACTACTCGTTTCTCGGCGAGGAGATGAGATACGACATCAAGTATACCCTTTTCGGGGGAATGAATATATGGAGAGAACGAAAACGGACGAGTACGGTCGAACGGTCTTTCTCTTTCAGCTTTCGGCTTCAGCATCAAAAGAAATTTAATCAGGCCGATGTGGGTGTATACTGGCACAACTCACCGATGGAGGTAGGTATTTGGTACCGGGGGCTTCCGTTTGGGAATCAGAACACAACCGTTAATCAGGACGCAATTGTGGCATTGATAGCTTACGACCTTGGTGCATTCCGTTTAGGTTACAGTTATGACATAACCATATCCGGACTAGGCATACAGTCTGCCGGGGCCCATGAAATATCCATAATTTTTGAATTTAACCAAAACTTCAGCCTTAGGTCAGGTGGCAGGCGTCCTGCCGTTCCGTGTTCTTCAACAGCAAACCCGCTTTCAAGCACACAGAGGAAATACAAGAGGAATTCGCGTAAAATATTCTAAATTTGCCGTATGAGCAGAGTAAGCCCGCAGATAGAGGAATCGTGGAAAGAGCTGCTTCTTGAAGAGTTCAACAAACCCTACTTCTCCCAGCTCAAGCAATTCCTTGTGGAGGAGAAGAAAAGACACATCATCTACCCACCGGGGCCACTGATATTCAATGCTTTTAACCAGACCCCTTTCGATAAAGTGAAGGTAGTGATACTGGGACAGGATCCGTATCACGGGCCCGGACAGGCGCATGGGTTGTGCTTTTCGGTACAAGATGGTGTTCAACCGCCTCCTTCGCTGCAGAATATTTTCAAGGAGATAAACTCCGACCTGGGAACACCTGTCCCTCAAAGCGGCAATCTCACAAGATGGGCAAAACAGGGTGTGTTCCTCCTGAATGCGATCCTGACCGTTAGGGCACGATCCCCGAAATCACATCAGGGGAAAGGCTGGGAAACATTTACCGATGCTGTCATCAGGAAGATATCTGAAGAGAAGAGCGGTGTGGTATTTCTGCTCTGGGGCAGGGATGCCAGGAACAAAACATCGCTCATCGACGGCAGCAAACACCTGGTCCTCGAAGCCCCTCATCCCTCACCTTACAGTGCCGATTATGGGTTCTTCGGGTGCAGGCACTTTTCAAAGGCAAACAATTATTTAATACAGCTGGGAGAAGAACCGATTGTGTGGTAGGGGCGTTAAGTGATTCAGCCTTTTTTTACTCCGTATCGCCGGTGAACACCGTTGAGCCATAAGAATTTGATATCGCCGTGAAATAACCAAGTGCCCCGTTGCTTATGTTTCCCGGCAGGTTGGCCGGGGGGCCGCTGAAAAGAGGAATGCTGGCCCTTGACTCTTCCTGCAGCGCAACAATATAATTGTAGAAATCTTCTGTAATCCTGCTCATCTTAAGCGTAACGGTATCCCCTACGTTGAGGGCATAATCCTCATCATCGTTATAAAAACTGTGAACCCATCCCCCGTTAACATACTCTCCATTGATAAACCGATCGTCAAAAATAGTTACTTCAGTTAACTGATCGGTATAAAGAGTGTCGTTAACTATCAAAGTGAACATATAATAATTCGGCACATCACCCGGCGGCTCAAAAGCATAAAGCAATACTTTCCAGAAATCCCATGAACCCTCATAGACTATTTTTACAGAATCTACACTGGTCACTGGATGCATATAGCTTTCAGCTTTATAGGTTTCTGTTTCACCATCATTGTCAATGTCGACATTTTCAATGGTAAGGGTATAGTTTCTTCCGGGTACTCCATAATAATCAAACGGAGTAATATAATATCCGCTTTGGGCTGTTGTTTCATCTAATTCTATCGAATCTGTTCCGTCCGACAAAGTAACCTTCGCTCCGCTAACAGGCGGCATGACTTTATCGGCAAAAAAATCTCCCGACAGGGTTAATCTGACATACTGAAACATGGTATCTGTTGTTATAACTCCTTCAACGACAAGATGCGGTGCCGTTCCTTTAAGTTTAAGATCAATCTCTTCTGTACATCCGTAAATGGACAAAACGGAGATCAAAAATATCAATATGTGCCTAATCAGATTCATTTTGTTTTAAAACTTAAAATTATACGTTATTGCCGGAATTATCGAAAAAAGATATGTCATTTCGGCGTTCATCGCATAAGGATTATCGTCATCCGGAACAAAATTGATCACCCAGGCATTTTTTCTGTAGCAGGCATTGTAAACCGAAAACGCCCATTCACCGTGCCATCTGTGATTTTTCCTGTTCTTCCCTCTTAGTGTGTACGACAGGTCCAGCCTGTGATATGCCGGCATTCTCTCAGCATTCCTTTGAGAGTAGAAGGGTACCACTACGCCGCCCGACTCATACCGTCCGATAGGGTATGTGACAGGCGTGCCGGTGTAGAATATCCAGTTCAATGCCACATATGAGCGCCTGTTGATCTGCCTGTTTACGACAATGCTGATATCGTTTGTGTGATCGTATGGCGAAAGGTATTTCTTTCCGTTGTTAACGCCATCAATTTTACGCTCTGCCTTCAGCCATGTATAACCTGCCCATCCGTTCCATTTACCAAGATTGAACTTTACATACAGCTCTGCTCCGTATGCCCATGATTTCCCAAACCTTAGTTCACCTTCCAGGTATTCGTTCAGCAAAAGCTTCGCATGATCTTTGAAATCAATGGTGTTTCTCATGTTTTTATAAAAAAGCTCAACTGAAGTTTCGAGCCTGTTCGATAAAAGGTTCTTAAAAAAACCCACAGAGTACTGGTCCGAGATCTGCGGTTTGACATTAGGTGAAGACGGGAACCAGATATCGAGCGGGGAAGATGACGTGGAATTGGAAGCCATGTTCAGATACTGCCTCGTACGTGAATATGCCGCCTTAACAGAAGCGGATGGTGTAAGAATATAATTCACGGCCATCCTTGGTTCCAGGCCCTGATAAGTATTGTAAATCTCTCCTTTGGGAATATCCTCCTCGCCTGTCACTTCATAGTTCGTATCATAATGATATAAAACACCGGGGCCGACATTCTGAAATATTGAATATCTCAGACCATATCTAAATGTCAACCTGTCTGTGATCTTTTGAATATTGGAAATATACAATGCATATTCCAGTGAGTTGGTATTGGAAAGAACCACTTCTTTCGTTGCCTCTTCCTGGTCCTTCCCGTATGCATTTCCAGGCATTATGTCATGGTATGTTGCCTGCCCTCCAAAACTGATAGTATTTAGAGGGTTTACATAGAAATTGAAATCAGCTTTCAGGCTCCAGTCTTTCAAATTCGATTTCCATTCAAAAGAGTTGGGCCCCTGATCTACCGTCCCCAGGCCATAATCATAATTTGAACTGATAAGAGTAAGATTGGAGAATAGTTTAGGATTATAAACATGGTTCCACCGTGCCGTAAATGTACGGTTGCCAAAATTCATTTCCGAGAACTGGTTTTTGAACACATCACGGCCAAAATATCCACTGATATAAACATGATTGTTTGCATTAAAAGTATGATTAACTTTTGCATTAAGATCATAAAAGTAGATACGACTGCCTTTCATGTCTTCTTTTGCAAAAAGAGGGATAAAAAGATCAAGGTAAGTACGCCGCCCGCTAACGATAAACGATGTGCGGTTCTTGACAATAGGCCCTTCCAGGGTCAGCCTTGAGGCAATTGTACCAATGCCACCTGTTCCCGAAAACCTTTTATTGTTGCCATCCTTCATGCGTATATCGAGAAGCGACGAAATACGGCCTCCGCTGCTGGCCGGGATATCACCTTTGTAAAGTTCTACATTTTTGATGGCATCATTGTTGAACACTGAGAAGAAACCAAGAAAATGGCCTGCATTGTACACTGTTGCTTCATCAAGAAGTATCAGGTTTTGGTCCGGGTTTCCTCCTCTTACACTGAATCCGCTCGATCCTTCACTTGTGGCCTGAACACCGGGCATCAGCTGCAGCACTTTTATCAGATCAGCCTCCCCCATAAGCACAGGAACCTTTTTTATTTCCTTGCTTTGAAGCCTTTCCGTTCCCATCTGCGTAGATAAAATATTTCTGTCTTTTCGAAGGGAGCTGATAGTGACTTCATGCAGTTCTTCTGTCCGTGGAACAAGTGGCACATCATATGTCATATCCTCTTTTACATCAATGGTTTTATCTTGTGATACATACCCCAAAAAGGTATAGCTGACATGATATATTCCCGGGGGCAGAGATATACTGTAAAACCCGTACAAATTAGAGGTTGTTCCAAAGCCATTCTCCTTTATAAAAACAGTTGCTCCTGTAAGATTTTCCCCGGTCTCAGCATCTTTAATGTATCCGCTTATAGTATATTTCTTTTCCGGTCCGGATTCAACTAAACATCCAAAGACATTTAAATTGAAAAACAGAAAGAAGAGCAAAATATTTAATGACATTTTCAGGTGCAACTTCATGTTATTGCTCAAAGATAAAAAAGTATGCATGAAAATGTTTAAATTGCACATATCAAAATATTAAAGTTAGTATAATGTTAAAGCGATATTTTATTCCTGTTGCTCTTTTGCCGGTACTGATATTATTAATATCTTCTTGCGGCAAGACACAAAAGAAAACCACACAAAAACCAAATGTCATTTTCATTCTTGCAGATGATCTCGGCTATGCTGAACTTGGAGCATACGGGCAAAAAAAGATAGAAACGCCTAACATTGATGAACTCGCCGGACACGGGATGAAGTTCACTCAATTCTATGCCGGCGCACCTGTTTGCGCCCCATCAAGGTGCGTACTGCTTACAGGCATGCACCTTGGCCATTCCCAAGTTCGAGGAAACGATGAGTGGGCCTCAAGAGGCAAAGTATGGGATTACCGTGCCATGATAGCAGACAGTACTTTAGAAGGCCAAAGGCCTATAGCGGACAACACTCTCACTATTGGCAAACTACTTCAAAAAGCAGGCTACACAACTGCTGCATTCGGCAAGTGGGGCCTTGGTGCTCCGCAGACAAATGCCATTCCCACAAAACAGGGATTTGATTATTTTTACGGGATAGACTGCCAAAGGATGGCACACACATATTACCCTGTCCATTTATGGGAGAACGACCACAGGGTACACCTCGAAAATGATACTGTTGCCCCTCACACAAAACTGGACAAAGGTGCGGATCCGTATGACTTAAAGAGTTATGCAAAGTTCCATCTCAAGCAGTATGCCCCCGAACTGATATTCCAGCACATAACTAAGTTTGTAAATGAAAACAAAGACAAGCCCTTTTTCGTCTATTGGGCAACACCTATCCCTCATGCTCCGTTGCAGGCCCCTCAGCGTTGGGTTGACTATTATGTGAAGAAATTCGGGGATGAAAAACCGTATACCGGGGACAGAGGATATTTCCCATGTCGGTACCCAAACGCCACTTATGCTGCCATGGTATCGTACCTTGACGAGAATGTCGGCAAACTTATAAAACAACTGAAAGACCTTGGCATTTATGACAATACCCTCATTGTTTTCACATCCGATAACGGGCCTACCTACAATGGTGGAACAGATTCACCCTGGTTCGACAGTGCAAAACCTTTCCGAAGTGACAGAGGACATGGAAAGGGATCTGTATATGAAGGAGGCATCAGGGAACCTATGATAGCCGAATGGCCGGGCAGGATAAAGCCAGGCTCCCGGACAGACCTCATCTCCGCATTTTATGACGTGCTGCCAACCCTTTGCGATGTTGCAGGAGTTAAAAAGCCAAAGGACACGGACGGAATTAGTTTTTATCCAACACTGATAGGTAAAAATCAGAAACAACATGAGTTTCTTTACTGGGAATTCCCAGAATATAGCGGGCAGATAGCTGTACGAATGGGCAAATGGAAAGCCATCTGTAAAAACATGAAGAAAGGCAAGAATTTCACCTTTGAACTTTATGACCTGGATAATGACAGAACAGAATCTCACGATGTAGCAGCAGAACATCCTGACATCATTAAAAAAGTAAAAGATATAGTGAAAAAAGAGCATATTCAATCCGACAACCCTAAATGGAAATTCGAAGTACTGGGAGATAAATGAAAACATTAATTACTTTACTCTTTATCTTAGGTTTTTCTTTTCCCGTATCTTCTCAGGAAAAGATCCTGTACAAGCAGATCGATACAACAAAACTTTACCTGGAAGTATTTTATCCTGAAAAGAAGGATAGCATCGAAAAGAATCCGGCCATGCTTTTCTTTTTCGGTGGAGGGTGGAACACTGGTGACCCTCATCAGTTTTTACATCATGCCGAACATTTCTCCCGGGAAGGCATTGTCTGTTTTCTTGTTGATTACAGAGTGAACAAGCGTAACGGCACAACACCTTTTGATGCATTGAAAGATGCAAAATCCGCAATGCGCTATGTGAGGAAAAATGCGGATAAGTTCGGTGTTGATCCTGATAAAATAATCGCTTCGGGTGGGTCTGCCGGAGGACACCTTGCTGCAGCCACTGCCATCATCAGTGGTTACAATGATGCCTCTGATGACACAACCGTTAGCTGTAGGCCCAATGCACTTGTTCTTTTCAACCCGGTAATCGACAATGGGCCGGGAGGATACGGATATAAAAGGATCGGTGAAGCATACAGGTTTTTCTCTCCTATTCACAACATTCACAAAGGTACACCTCCTACAATTTTTTTCCTTGGCACGGAAGACAAACTTATACCCGTTGTAACTGCACAATATTTTAAAATGATAATGGAAAAAGTTGGCAGCCGGTGTGATTTGAAGCTTTACAAAGACCAGGAACACGGATTTTTCAATTACCACAACAAAGACTTGTATGATGCAACAATTAAAGAAGCCGACAAGTTTCTCAGATCACTTGAGTACATTTCCGACGATCAAAACAGACCTGAAGACGCCAATAAGCAGTCTTTGAATGAAACAAAACAGGAATAAATACGTTTCCTCAATACTAAGTTGAATTAAAAAGATGAAGACATGAAAAAGCTTATATTTGCAATTATTGTTTTATTTGGAACGGCTATTTACACATTAAATGCCCAGATAAAACAACCGGTAAAATGGACATTTGAGGTCAAGGTGATAAATAAATACGAAGCACAGGTGATTGCCCATGCCACGATAGATAGCGGATGGAAAATGTACGGCCTTTCGGTACCCCCAAACGGCCCTTTTCCCACTAATATCGTTTTTGAAAAAAGTAATTCATACCGCCCTTTAAAGAAACCTGTTGAGGTCACACCTTCGACTGTAAAGTATGATAACGTTTTTCACATGAATGTGCCGTATTTTAAAAAGAAGGCAACGATAAGCCAGAATGTAAGGATATTGAGAACTCCTGTTGTAATAAAAGGCTATGTGGAATTTATGACCTGCACGAACGGTTCATGCCTGCCTCCTGGCGAAGTGGAGTTCAGCCTTGAGGTGAAATGATATGATTCGTTTAACACACACTATCCGTTACGATGAAAAAAAGCAGGATATATACCAGAACAGGAGACAAAGGCAAGACAGGGCTAATAGGCGGGACACGCATAGCAAAAGATGATATCAGACTGGAAGCATACGGGACTATTGATGAACTGAATAGCCACATAGGTTTGTTAAGGACGTATGCAGGGCAGGATATAAGTGACCAGCTCATCATGATCCAGAACCAGCTGTTCAAGATAGGATCATACCTTGCCACCGACTCTACTGTTTCGGATTTCAGAGATACCATAAAATTTGAGGATGTCAGGATAGAAGAACTTGAAAAGAGTATCGACAAACTTGAAAAAGATCTCCCTGAACTTACCGGATTTATTCTGCCCGGAGGACATGAATCCGTAAGTTTCTGCCACATAGCACGAACAGTTTGCAGGAGGTCAGAACGCCGTGTTCTGTCATTGGCAGAGCAGGACGACATAGATATCTGGATCATTCGTTACCTGAACCGTTTGTCTGATTTCCTGTTTGTTCTGGCACGATACTTTTCTAACTTTTTCCGTGCTGAGGAAATTCAGTGGGACTCAAAGTTGTAATATTCATTTTTTTTTATAATTTCGCCAACTATTACAGGAAGAAATATCAAAGTAAAAACATTAAGTTAACTACTATGTACTGGACACTTGAATTAGCATCAAAATTGGAAGATGCACCTTGGCCTGCCTCTAAGGATGAACTAATTGATTTTGCGATTCGTTCAGGTGCTCCTCTTGAAGTGATCGAGAACCTTCAGGAAATAGAAGACGAAGGAGAGGTGTTTGAGAGCATTGAGGATATCTGGCCCGATTATCCATCCAAAGAGGATTTCTTTTTTAACGAAGACGAATACTAACTTACCGGGCCTTTTTCCAAGGCCCTTTTTTTATTTCTCTAATTTCTTCTCCGGAGCTGTAGTTTTTATATCTTCTATCTGGAACCCTTCATAAATATTTGTTGCATCTTCATCTTTTGGCAGTTCATCCTGTATGTAGATGTCATACCTGCTTTTGGGCCGGTAATCCTCAAGCCATCTGAACCCGGGAAGTTTTTCATCTTTTTCGGTCAGAAAAACCGGAGGTTTCAAATTTCCTTTCGGAGTGTTTTTCATTATTATATCCTTGATGTGGCCATTATCGAGGAAAATGGTCATGTCGCTGCTTTCTGCCTTGTTTGCCCCTATGACAACCTCCTGATCCTTGGGATAGTAAATAGTTTGGGCATTCCCTTCCACGTCGATACGGTAAAGAACATTATCCTTGATATAACCTGTCATCCTTTTTCCCTTCAATTGATCGTAGAACAATGTATCCTCAGGTGCTACGATGAATGCACCATTCTCAAGCTCTGCTTTGTAAAGGACCTTATTTTTTGTGTAGAGTTTAATAACCTGTGCCGTCATTTGGTTGCCCATGGCCCACAAAACGGGATCATGATAAAAAATATTGACCGAATCCCTGAAATCATATATCATTGAATCACATCTGCCCTGAAAATCGGAACGATAAAACTTCACGTGATGAAAAGCCCTGATAAGCCTTGATTCCTCATTCGTTACCGTATCCTGTACCGGATCCATCCTTAGAGTATCGGAATGCAGATAAAGGGTGTCACTTTGATAAACCTGTAACAATGTGGCTTTTTTTGTGGCAAAGGCTCTTTTCGTGAGTTCATTGTAGTATCCGTAACCTCCTTTGATCACAATATTATTTACCGTATCGATAAGCTGCATATGCCCGAAAACTTCACCAAACCGTCTTTTACGGTCGTAGTAGATAGTATCACCTTTAATTGTTGATGTTTTACCCTCCACATAACTGTTCTTTTTCAGTACAGATACGTCATTTGCGGTATCATAAAAACCATCCTCGCAATAGATAATATTTTCATCGCTGACGATAAATGTAGGCCCCAGTATGTTTGTGATCTTGCTTACTGTATTGTATTTGAGCGTATCGGAAAAAATAGTGTATTTATCATTCTTTGCAACTACCGAATCCTTAAAGAACGCCTCATTTTCATTGGCATAAAAATAACCGAGCTTGCTGGTGAGGGTATTTCCGTCATCAACAATTTTTCCGCCGCCAAAATAAAAAGCTATATCCTTGTTACGGTCATAATCGAGGTTTTGGGTAGTAAGCACCATCTCCTTTTTTACCAGCCTCACATTCTTCCTTACCCTTACATAACGAATATTGCCTTCATACTCCAGATAATCGCCATAAAGGTGTATCGAATCGTTTTGAATTATGTGGATATGGTTGTATGCTTCAACACGATTGGAGTCACTGTAGAAGTATGCGCTGTCGCAATACATGATCACATTGCCATGAGTGATCTTCACATCACCAAGTATCAGCCGTACTGATTCTGACATTTTACTATCATGTACCAGCTTTTTCCCCGTAATTTCAACCTTCCGCTTTTTCGGCGCATTATCCTGACCCGTTACCGTGACTAATGCATATACTAAAAAAACAAGAATGGCGAACGTTCTCCTCATCTCAGTGATTAAATTATTTCAATTGCAAAAATGGTGAATATAAACATAAAATAAAACCTGGGAGTGATATATGTTTCGAAGGTGGGAAAAATAATGTTAACGCAGTGCTTTAGGGTCAGGCTCCGGCAATCCTTTTTCAGAAGAATTCAAAGATGTAGTCTGTGCTTTGTTTAACAGTTCATAGATCACCACAAGAGGAAATTTGTTAGAATTTACCGTATCTTTCTGAATGATGTAATTGAGCCTCACTCCTGTTTCTGTTATCCTGTCTTTACCCTGCTTGTATTCCACAACACAAAGGTAATTGTCAGGAACCAGCTTAACTATCCTTTTCCCGTCGCGGCACTTTATAAAATAGCCTTTCTCATCACCAGTTGTTTTATAACTGTTGAGATATTTGAGCTCAGGCACATATTCTATCTCCAGAAAAAAGGACTGGCTTAATTCCTGTTTAAATACAGGGTATATTCCTCCGTTCCTGTTCGCATTAAATATCAGGGAACTCAAGGTTGATTTAGGATCAAGCCAAACATCTGCACTGTCGAGGTTCGTTGTGGCCCTGTTGTTAATGAAATCATAACCCCAGATCTCATTAGGCTGTTTCTTGTGCTTTAGCAGACCTGTATCAGTCTTTTTGATACGGATGAAAGGAGTCTTTTCATCAAGGTTGTAACCGGTAAGAACAGACAACTGCAAATCAGTTTTTTCAGGCTCTTTTATAAGGAATAAAGTATCTGGTAAGCGCTTCTTCGCGTAAAGTTTCTTTTTATAATTCAAATACCCAGGGCAGGTTGCTTTGCAGTTTAGCAGGTAGCCTTTTTTGAAAGATACGGAAACATTCCCGGTCACATCGCTCTGAACCTGTTGTTCTTCGGCAACTGACTGATCAATATTGTCCTGATATGTACATGTGATGTCGAAATATGCTCCCGGGATAGGCTGCTTGGTTTTTGAATCGGCAATAACTGTGTCAACCGAGAGGTTGTATGCCTCTCTGGAGCATGAAAACAATGAGAGAATTGTTACAATGCCTGAAATAAATAATAACCCCAAAAAGCTTTTTATAACAAACATTTAATAGTTAAAATATGGCCTACTTCACCCAACCTTTATATTCAAAGTCACAATTTAACCATTTTTTATCAATTTTTATGTATGTTGTGCGTTGTTTTTCTTTAATCCAGTTATCAATTGTTTGTTGACGCTTTTTATTTTCTAGCATTCCCTTTAGCAACTGGTAGTCGTCACGCAGGTTTGCAAGATGTGGAGGGGTTTTGCTTTTCAACAAAACAAGACGATAAGTTTCTCTTCCTTTTTGTTCATCTATCATTTTAAAAGGTTTTGAAACTTCTCCCGGCTTCAGGTTTGCTATCGCTTTGTTTAGTTGCGGCGGGATATCACCTATCTCAAACTTAGTATTTCCGGTCTTGGGGTTCACCATCACACCGCCATTAGCCCTTGTATCCTTATCCATAGAAAACCTCAGGGCAGCTTCCTCAAAAGTAAGTTTGCCGTCAACGATGTAAGTCCTTATGGAGTCCAGTCTCGCAAGAGCTTCTTTTCTTGCCTTATCCGAGATTTTGGGTTTAATCAGAATATGTCTTACATTGATACGCTCTCCTTTACGGTCAATAAGCTGAATGATATGATAACCATATTCTGTCTTTACGATCTTTGACACTGTATTTTTCTTGGTAAGGTTAAATGCCACTGCAGCAAATTCAGGTATCAGCTGACTTTTAGTCATCCAGCCAAGGTCACCGCCACGTGCGGCCGAGCCCGGGTCTTCGGAGTAGAGCACTGCCAGTGTTGCAAAGTCACGTCCTTCCTTTATCTCTTTCTGAAATTCACGCAGCTGTTTTTTCACCCTGTCTATCTCTTCCTGTTCTATTTGAGGATATATCACCAGTTGGTTTAACTCGTACTGTGTCGGCACGGTAGGCAGGCTGTCCTTCGGGAGCTTTTTATAAAATGTTCTGATCTCAGACGGCGTAACAGTTATATGCTTTGTTATTTCCCCCTGCATACGCTGTGCCAGCATCTGTTTTCGTACAGTCTCCATCATCTCTCTTTTAATCTGAATGATGGATTTATTAAAATACTCCTCAAGCTTCTTCTTGTCGCCGATCTGCTGTATCATGTAATTCATCCGCGCATCAACCTGGTTTACTATCTCATTCTGGCTCACTTCCACACTGTCCAGGTCGGCCTGGTCGAGCATCAGGCTTTGTATCATCGACTGTTCAAGTATGTGGCACTTGATGTCTCCCGGAAAGGTCACCCCTTCACTCAGCGCCTGCTGATACTGCTGTTCTATCTCGGATTTCAGGATGGCATTATCCCCCACTACAGCTACCACCTCGTCGATGATATTATCCTGTGAAAAGATCGATACAGAAAAAAGGATGAAAAGTACCGATAAATATATTTTACGCATATTCAATATTTACAATAAAAATAAATGTTCCATTTATAAAACATGCAAATATAAAAAAAAGGTTCAGGTTTTTATTGCGCTAACAGATACAGATTAATAAAACTTGATTATTTTTTGTTTTAAACCCTCTTCATACAAGTCACTTTCCAGTTTGTTGATAAAATCAAGCTTCTTCTTGTTAAGAAGGATGGCCTTGATCCTGTTCTCAACATATTCCACAGGAGCCGTTTCTTTGGTCAGCTTGTAGTCGCGTATACTCAAAAAATAATAATTGGCCGAGTCGGACACTTCGTAGTTGTGATTGTATTTTAAAAACCTGTCAGCATTGTATATGGGCCGGGGCAATTGCGAATTTATCTCCTCGAAGGGCTTCCACTTTTCAAGAAAAACATCATATTTCTTTGCATTATGAAAACAGTAGGCCTCCATCTTCACAATATCTTCCTCATCCTCACTCTTATACCACTTCCTGATATCGTTTATGCCCGATGCAGTTTTTGGTACGATTATGAAAATACCTTTTATTATATCTTTATTTAAGATAAAATTATCGGTCATTTTATTGTAATAGTCAAGTATCTCTTTCTGTGTTATCATCGGAGAGTATTTCTGCTGGAGCATCTTTTGCTGGTACATATTAACCAGTAGCGATCTTCGGTACTCCTCAAGCAGTTTCGACACATCTTTTTCCTCAGGTGAAAGGTTCAGCTCTGCTTTACGCAGCATAAGTTCAGAACGTATCCATCGGTCCATGAAATCCTGGGCAAAGATAATACTGTCACTTTTGGATATCTTGTCCGGGATTATGTCGTAAAGTTCATGTTTGGTAAGGACCTTGTCACCTACTTTCACCAGCGGAGCATCCAGCGGATCTTCGGTATTGTTCTTACAGCCTGTAAATAAAATGAAGAATGATATTACAATAACATACTTATGCATAACGGGAATGTAAACAGATTAAGCAAGTATAAATATACAAACTTTATTTTTTACTCTTTTTCAAAACTTCGGGATAAACTACCGGTTTGTACTTTTCCTTAAGACTATCTACCCAATTCTTTTCAATATATGACTGATAATCGGCAATAACAAGGCCTTTCACGTCATCAAATGCCTGTGGCTTGCTCTTTTCGAAAGTTCCAAAGAAACATACTTTTTTATACCCTTCAGGAAATTGCGGTTTCTCCTTTGTTGTGGTTTTCCACAAAACGGCATCCATCAAACTGTCTGTCCCTTTTTCCCATTCACCTGACATCTGAACAAATTTATCCCCCAGCAGAGTTTTCAAAGAATCGGACAGGTCCTGACTGACTGAGTCTTTAACTAACTCGCGGATCTTTTTCACATCTTTCTTACTCTTGCAAAAAAACACATCACCTTTGAACTTTTCAGGGATATCATATTTTTCTTTATGCTCATCATAGTATTCCTTCAACCCCGTACTATCGGTTGATGCCTTGTTCCACACCTCTTTCTGGCTGATATCGAATATCAAAAGGCCGTCATGGTATTCGTCCAGAAGATACCTGAATCCCGGATATTTTTCTTCCAGATGTGCTTTTTCCCAATTGATTATGTTATCGTCAAAAAATCTCTCCAGCTTTTCATCAAATACCAGCGGCGACTTACCCGGCTTTAAACTTCTGTCTTTTTTCAAATACCCTGCAAAATCATGCAGATAAAGAGTCGTGTCTGCAATGGTGCACAAAGGCTCTTTGTACTCTTCAAGCTTTGAAAAGAACATATCTTTCGACATTCCTTCCGCAGAGTAAGTTTTTTTCATGAATAATACGGCAGCACTGTCAACAGTGAAGCCATTCTCTTTTTTAAGCCTCTTTATGGTTGCGGTCTTGCCTGAAAGCGCCCTTTTGCTATTCGAAACCTTTTGTATCAGATCATCCTTTTGCTCTTCATAAGGTTTTATGCCCCTTTTGTCTATTCTTTTAATGATATGCCACCCAACCCTTGACCTTACAGGTTTTGAGTAATCTCCGTTCTCTTTTAGGGCAAAAGCTGCAGTGGAAAATTCAGGTATCATCCTTCCTGTACCGAACCATTCCAGTTCTCCCCCTTTAACGGCGGTATTCCTGTCGTCAGAAAATTTCTTTGCCAGTGCTTCAAAATCTTCCCCCTTCCGTAGAAGGCCGTAAATGGAATCTATCTCGTTCCTGGCCCTGTCCTGAGCTTCTTTTGTTGCATCCCTTGGAACTACTTTCATGATGTGAGCAACTTTTATCTCTCCGGGTGACTTCCTCTTGTCGTTAACTTTCACGATGTGATAGCCGAATGATGTCCTGATTATCGGCGACACTTCACCTACAGGCGTTGTGTAAGCTGCCGTCTCAAACGGATATACGGTCCGAAAAACGGTAATGTAACCCAGGTGGCCTCTGTTCTTTTTGGCAGAAGGATCTTCCGAGAACTTAACCGCCATATCTTCAAAACCGGCACCTTTGATTATCTTATCCCTTATCTCTTTTATTTTATTGTATGCTTTTAGCGTATCCTCCGGAAAAGGATCTTTAGGCAGCCGTATCAGTATATGTGACACATCAACTTCCTTAAGCATTCTGTCGTAAGCTTCCTTGGCGATCTCTTCTGTGACTTTTTTGTCTGTTATGTAAGGTTTGGCCAGCTCATTACGATAATACTTTAGCTCCTTTTTGAAATTTGGCATTGTGTCAAGTCCCTGTGCTTCGGCTTCGGTAACTTTCAGTTTGTAGTTAACGAACAGATCAAGATACTCTTTTTTTGAAAGAGGTTCTTTAGAAATTGAGTTGTTCTTATCATAAATATAATTGAACTCCTCCAGCGAGTATGTCTTCCCGTTTATCTCCAGAAGCGGTGTCTCTTTCTTTTGGGCACTTAACACAAATGATGCCAACATCAGGAACTGTAATATTAGAAAACACTTCATAGTCATAATTTTTTGCTTTGTGAACAAAACGTAAAAATAGAAAAAGCATTGCTTTGACACACAAAAAAAACTAAAAAACAAAACCCGGAACTTTTCAAAGAACCGGGTTTTAATAAAATTGAGCCTTTTACCTATCTCGAATAATTTGGAGCTTCACGGGTTATCGTCACATCATGCGGGTGGCTCTCCGACATACCGGCATTTGTAATCTTGGTGAATTTAGCTTTCTGAAGCTGTGAAATACTTGCGGAACCGCAATAACCCATTCCGGCACGCAACCCGCCGATAAGCTGGTGCATGACCTCTATCAGGGAGCCTTTGAACGGTACCCTGCCCGATATACCTTCCGGAACAAGCTTCTCCACATTGTCCTCCACATCCTGGAAGTAACGGTCTTTGGAGCCCTCTTTCTGCTGCATGGCTTCCAGTGAGCCCATTCCCCGGTACGACTTAAACTTACGCCCGTTGTAAATAATGGTCTCGCCCGGCGACTCGTCAACTCCGGCAAACAGAGAACCTGCCATTATGCTGTCAGCACCTGCTGCGATAGCCTTAACTATATCGCCCGAGTAACGGATACCCCCATCAGCTATCACGGGCACGCCCGTGCCTTCCACTGCTTTTGAAACTTCATAAATTGCCGATAGCTGCGGGACACCTACGCCTGCCACAACCCTTGTGGTACATATCGATCCCGGCCCAATACCCACTTTAACTGCATCGGCGCCTGCCTCGATCAAAGCAAGAGCGGCCTCTGCCGTGGCAATGTTGCCTACTATGATGTCAAGGTCAGGATACTTCTGTTTTGCTTTTTTCAATGTTTCAATAACTCCTCTTGAATGGCCGTGGGCCGTATCGATAACTATGGCATCCACATCAGCTTTAACGAGTGCATCAATACGCTCAAAAGTGTTGTAAG
Organism: Marinilabiliaceae bacterium; assembly: GCA_027034005.1. Lineage (GTDB taxonomy): Bacteria > Bacteroidota > Bacteroidia > Bacteroidales > Marinilabiliaceae > JAADEM01. The sequence goes on along the minus strand of JALVJU010000041.1, from coordinate 794 downwards.
TAACCCCGACACCGGCTGCCACACGGAGACGCCCCATTTCATCCTTACAGGCAAGGGGCTTGTCCTTTGCTTTTGTAATGTCTTTGTATGTTATCAGCCCTATCAGTTTATTGTCTCTATCAACAACAGGCAATTTCTCGATTTTATGCTTCTGAAGTATCTCAGCTGCATGTTCAAGGTCTGTTTTTTGACCTATGGTGATGAGATTATCTGATGTCATAACATCATTGATCGACCTATTCATATCAAGCTCAAACCTCAGGTCACGGTTAGTGACGATCCCTACAAGATAGCCCCTGTCGTCCACGACCGGTATCCCGCCGATCTTATACTCCTTCATCAAATCCAGGGCCTCCCCCACTGTACTTCCCTTCTTTATGGTTACAGGATCGTAGATCATACCGTTCTCGGCACGTTTCACTATCTCAACCTGCCGGGCCTGACGCTCAATGGTCATGTTTTTATGGATCACACCGATACCGCCTTCACGTGCAATGGCAATGGCCATACGTGCCTCGGTAACTGTATCCATTGCTGCCGAAACAATTGGAGTGTTCAGTTCAATATTCCTGGAAAACTTCGTGCTTAGTTTAACTTCGCGCGGTAACACATCCGAATAAGCCGGTACGAGCAGGACATCATCAAATGTCAGCCCTTCCGAAACGATTTTTTCATCATTAAATGCCATGAAATCAATATTTTGAGATTAGCCCACAACAGGGATTTAAAAATTTTGGCAAAATTACAAAAAACAATCGGATAAACATTGTTTTAACGGCAAAGTTTAATGCACC
>JALVJU010000040.1 GCA_027034005.1 Marinilabiliaceae bacterium | reverse complement strand
CTGCTAAGGGCAAAACAACAATAACCCCGTCCAAAGGGCGGGGATACAAACTAAATAGCGGTACACAGCAAACCCAAAAGAGCCCCGGTGGGGCCGAAACATCGGCAACCCCGTCCGTAAGGGCGGGGTAACGAAACAACAACACAATAGGTGGTTGGCGGGATTTTTGAAGCGCAGCATTCAAAAATCATGACAACCGGAACACGCATTTGAGAGAAATGTAAAAACAAAAAACATGAAACTACTATTTGTCGTAAATCCCATATCGGGCGGAATAGATAAGGAACCGTTCCTGAAAGAGGCCAAAGAGCTATGCAAGACATATGGCCATCAATATCATGAATTCAAAACTACCGGAAAGGATGATGAATAAAAGCTTATCAGGAAACTTGTTCAGGTAAACCCCGACAAGGTGGTTTCTGTCGGTGGTGACGGCACAACGCTTTTCACAGCCCTTGCCCTTAAAGGATCAGACTATCCTTTGGGAATTGTACCAATGGGCTCGGCCAACGGAATGGCAACTGAGCTTTTTGTAAATTCCGCCCCCGTTGAAGCCCTTAAAGACATTATCCTGTCAGAAGTTTATGCGGGCCTGGATATTGTGGTAGTCAACGAAAAATATCACTCAATACATATCGGTGATGTGGGTGTGAATGCTCAGGTAGTTTACAATTATGAAAAGGACCCTGAGCGGGGAATGATAACGTATGCCAAATATTTCATTGAACAGCTTAGAGAGTTGGAAAAGTTCAAAGTAAAGATACATGCCTACGAAGAAACCATTGAAGATGAAGCATACATGGTTGCGATTTGCAATGGCCGTAAGTTCGGAACAGGAGTACCACTTAACATCGAAGGAAATCCTATGGACGGCAAATTCGAGATCGTACTTGTTACCCGCATAGATGTCACATCATTGATAAAAGCAGGATTGTCAAGTTTTGATGAGAGCTTCTACGATCATCAGTCGGGTGAAATGATAAGCACAGATTATGCCGAGATAGAGTTTGACAAGCCAAGGGTACTTCAGCTTGACGGTGAAGTGATCGGAGAATTTAAAAACCTTAAAGTTGAGATCATCAAAGGCGCTGTCAAGTTTATCACCAACCGGAACAACAAATATCTGTAACCTTGTGCTTACATAATACTTGTACTTTATTTTGAGGTAATATTAATTGATAAATTGAGAGCATTCGCTATTAAAACAAAATTAGATATTTTAATGTCCTCGCCATTCTCAATTCTTGAGATATAAGGCCTCTTTTTCCCAACAAGTTCAGCTAAGTCTTTCTGACTTAATTTTAATTCTTTTCTCCGGTTTTTAATTATCTCACCGAAATAATCCGAAAACGCTTCAATTCTAAATTTCTCACGAGACTCAGTTCCCTGCTTACCAAACCTTTTATCTATTTCTTCTTTTGCGTTTATTAACTTCCCCATGATTATATGTTTTATAAATAGTCCTTTAATAATTTTTCTGCTTGCTTAATAGCTTTTTTATAATCTTTTGTTGATTTTTTCTGAAACCCAGTCAAACAAACAGCCTTTGTACATTCTGAAAAATTTGAATGGTCTATTGCAAATATGATTACACGGATTTCGTTTCCTGCTTTTATTCTTAATTCATAAAAATCAGTGTTTATCAACTTTTTAATGAAATTTGAATGCACGACTTTAACCTCAGTGATCACTTCAATCAATTGAAAGAATTTTATTGAAACTCTCTTATCTTGATTGTCAATAAACTCTAAACACTCAGGTGTGATCAATACTTCCCTCATAGGACAAAGGTAACATATTCGTTACATATTTACAAGTATATTAGAACTCTGATTTTGAAGTATACTTTTTCAAGGACGAAACACAACTAATAACTAAACTTTTATCATACCTTTAAACGAACATCAACACTTAGTTAGTCTGCTACGCCTGTAGTGAGTGCAGTTTGTTGTACACGCCTCCATGCGCAATCAGTTCATCGTGAGTTCCTGTTTCCACTATTTTACCTTCGTGAAATACGCATATCAGATCGGCATTACGAATAGTTGAAAGACGGTGCGCGATCACCAGAGATGTTCGGTTGCTCATCAACCGCTCAAGAGCATCCTGAACGAGCTTCTCTGCTTCGGTATCAAGCGCCGATGTAGCTTCATCAAGTATCAGGATAGACGGGTTCTTAAGTATTGCCCGGGCAATGCTCAACCTCTGCCTCTGTCCTCCGGAAAGCTTACTTCCCCTGTCGCCGATAACAGTATCATACCCGTTCTCTGAAGCCACGATAAAATCATGTGCATTGGCAATCTTTGCCGCCTGCACAACCTCATCCATCATTGCATTATCCACTCCGAAAGCAATGTTGTTGAATATGGTATCGTTGAACAGTATTGCCTCCTGGTTCACATTGCCCATCAATTCGCGCAGGTCATGCAGCTTCATGTCACGGATATCTATTCCATCGATAAAGATACCCCCCTCATTCACATCGTAAAAACGCGGCAGAAGGTCAACAAAGGTGGTCTTCCCTCCTCCCGACTGTCCTACAAGAGCAATGGTCTTTCCTTTAGGGATAGACAGTGAGACATTTTTAAGCACTTTTTTACCGCCATTGTAACTGAACGAAACATTGCGGTATTCAATCTTATCTTTGAATTCACTGATAGCCTTAGCATCGGGTTTTTCCTGGATGGAAATATCAGCAAACAATATCCTGTCTATCCTGTCCATTGCCGCCATACCTTTATGTATGTTGTACGTGGCGCGTGAAAAAGCTTTTGCCGGTGCAATTATCTGGTAAAAGATACCAAGATAAGCGAGGAAGGTTGCAGGGGACAATCCTGAACTCTGGCTCAGGATAAGTGTACCTCCAAACCATACAACGATAACGATAACTACCGTACCGAGAAACTCGCTCAAGGGATGTGCAAGGTCCCTCCTGCGCATGAGGCGGTTCTGTATCCGCCTGTATTCTTCTATCTCACTTTCAAAACGATGACTCATCCGCTTTTCGGCGTTAAAAGCTTTGATTATCCTAAGTCCTGTCAACGTCTCCTCTATCACACCGAGTATCTGCCCCATCTTGGTCTGGCCCGCTTTAGATGTTTTTTTAAGCGATTTGCCTACACGTCCGATGATGGTTCCGGCAATTGGCAAAAGAATAAACACAAAAAACGTAAGCTGATAACTCATAACCAGCATGGTGGCAAGAAAAACAATGATGAGCACAGGGTTCTTAAGGAACATATCGAGCGATGACATCACCGAGTTCTCCACCTCCTGCACGTCACCGGTGGAGCGGGCAATGATATCGCCTTTTTTCTCATTACTGAAAAAACCAAGGGGAAGAACTATAATCTTGTTGTAGATCTGCCGCCTGATATCTTTTACCACTCCGTTCCTTATCCCCGTACTTGTGTAAGATGCGAGATATGTAAAAAATACCTTCAGAAATGTGCCCGCCATGATAAAAACGCCAACGAACAGCAACGCCAGCCCCGGTCCATGCTCAGCCTTAAGTTCGGTAATGTAGTAGTAAAGGTTATTTTTCAGTACACCAAGATTGAATGCAAAAGGTTGTAGCTGATAAACCGTAGTATCCTGCATCAGGATGATCTCCAGTACGGGGATCATCATAACCACCGAGAACACGGCAAAAACAGCCGCAAGCACATTGAACAGAAAATTGAACAGAAGATGCTTCTTATATGGCGGGAGATATCGTTGCAGTACTTTTAAAAAGTCTTTCATCAGTGTTGTAATTAAACGAAACTCTCCGGAGAATTAAACTTCCGGAGAGTAAAATCATTTCTGTTCTTTAACTTCATATACCTGTGTAGGACTGCGGAGACAGTAATTTCAACTCTTCTTTTACATCCCTTGACACATCAAGCCCTTCAATGAATCTCTCCATTGTCTCGGCATTGATCTGTTCATTGGTACGTGTAAGGGCTTTTAGTGCCTCATACGGATTGGGATACCCCTCGCGGCGCAGGATGGTCTGGAAACCTTCGGCAACTACCGCCCAGTTATTCTCCAGGTCTTTCTCTATCGCTTCACGGTTCAGCAATAGTTTGCCAAGGCCTTTTTGAAGTGAACGTACAGCTATCACCGTATGGGCAATAGGCACACCTATATTCCTTAGAACAGTGGAATCGGTAAGGTCGCGCTGAAGACGTGAAACGGGCAGCTTTACCGACAGGTGCTCAAATATGGCATTGGCAATACCAAGGTTTCCCTCAGCATTCTCAAAATCAATGGGATTGACCTTATGTGGCATCGCACTCGAACCTACCTCACCCTTCTTTATCTTCTGCTTAAAGTACTCTTCCATGATGTACAGCCAGAAATCACGGGCCATATCAAGCATTATGGTATTTATCCGTTTCAGATTATCAAAAATGGCTGCAAGGTTATCGTAATTGGATATCTGTGTTGTGACCTGCTCGCGGTCGAGCTTAAGTATATTGTTCACAAAATTGTTCCCGAACTCCACCCAGTCTATATCGGGATATGCGGCATTGTGCGCATTGAAATTTCCAGTAGCTCCTCCAAACTTGGCTGAAATAGGAATGCTCTTCAAGAGCGCAAGCTGTACATTCAAACGCTCAACAAATACTTTTATCTCTTTCCCCAGACGGGTGGGCGAAGCCGGCTGGCCATGAGTCCTTGCAAGCATTGAAACATCTTTCCACTCTGTGGCAAGGTCGTCTAACTGTTGTATCAGCTCTTCGAGCAAAGAATAGTAAACCTCGTTGACCGCATCTTTCAGCGAATACGGCACTGAAGTGTTGTTTATGTCCTGGGATGTCAGTCCAAAGTGGATAAACTCCTTATATTTCTGCAAACCGAGCTTATCGAACTTCTCCTTGATGAAGTATTCAACAGCTTTAACATCATGATTTGTAACTTCTTCTATCTCTTTAACCCTCTCGGCATCTTCAAGCTGAAAATCGCGGTAAATCTCACGCAGGTCTTCGTAAATATTTTTATCGATATCAGCCAGCTGCGGAAGGGGAAGATCACAGAGTGCAATGAAATATTCTATCTCGACCAGCACACGGTAGCGGATAAGGGCATATTCGGAAAAATAAAGTGCAAGTGCATCAACTTTGTTTCTGTAACGTCCGTCAACTGGTGATATTGCTGTAAGTAATTGTAAATTCGGGTTCATCGTTATTTGTATTTTGAAAGCACAAAAGTAGTAAATTTTACGACATGGTGATAGTTCTAAGAATTACAAGATGCTCTGAGAATATCCGGGGAAAGTTAACAAAAATATCTTTCAATTAAACCATCAAAACTCACCGAGTTGCTCTATAAGCTTCTTCTTCTCCATTCTCCTCACCGTCAATTCCCGGTAATAATCCATGATATAGATATTGAGTTTTGCAGAACCACCGGCTTTTTCAAGCATTGTTTTATATGCATTATAAGCCCACTCAACGGCATGGTCAATGTCACCTGCCTTCTCGAAAGATACTGCAAGATTAAGTGCTGCTTTTATTTTTGCCGATTTTGGACCATTCTCGTAAATGTAATTCCACAACTTCTCAGCTTCCAGCCAGTTGTCTTTGTTTACCCATTCCGTAGCATTCTGAAAGTTCATGTTACCGTTGATGAAAAGCCGGCGGGATACCTCTTCCCAATATGGAGAAAGATAATCAACATACTTGCCGGCCAGATATTCCCCTATTTCGTATGTTGCCTTTTTAAAATCGGGGAATTCTCTCACTGAACCATTCAGTGACTCTCCCTCACCTTCCCAGAAAATTGTATCCTTTTGAACATGGGTGTTTAGTACAGAATGATCACAAAGATAAATCCTCCAATAATTTATAGCTGAAGCATCATAAGTGGAGTAATACTGGTATTCGCCCACACTAACGACAGACACGACATTGGTGTACCTGTAAGCATCAAGGGAAACGACCGCATCGACACCGAACTTCCTGCAGATGGAATCGATCTGTTCAGGACGCAGCTTCTCCAACTGTGCCCCTTTCCTGAATGTTTTATGTTTTAATGTATCTACATAAACAGTATCAAAAAACATCCTGCTGTTCAGTTCCTCTCCCACAGTTTTTATCACATGAAGCGTATAATCCCGGACCTTTGTCGTATCAACTCTCACTATCTCATCATCCACCTTAATGATGTTTGCTGCAGTATCAGGGAAATCTATACTGTTGTCCACCAGTACCACCGACTTTATTTCCGGCGGAACAGAGAACCCGGCAGGCCGCAGAACATCAAAATGTATCACCGAAGATGAGGC
>JALVJU010000039.1 GCA_027034005.1 Marinilabiliaceae bacterium | reverse complement strand
TACCCCAGGTTTCTTTGGTGCACCAACATACTGCCCCCTGGCATTCTGTGTTGATCCTGTGAATGAGATGGTCCCTGTACTCAGCCCACTTTTCTTTGTCCAGACCCCAGTAGTGGCAAGTGACAATGTTGTAATAGGTTTTATGCCATCTCATTAGAAACTTTAGAAAACTGTTGTCCGGCAACATCCAGAGTCCGCACCGGCTACTATCAAGATATTTAGTTCTTGCATATCTTGGCTTGCTGCCGGCGTCTTCGATGATCCTCAAAATGCAGGAGAGATATGCCTGCTCTATTTCCTGCACAACCGGGCTGCATTTGTCAAAAAGGCGACATAACCTTCCTCTCAGGCTGCACGGGACCTCGATTTTCGTGACATCAGCAAAATAGGGACATCCCAGATCACGAAGGTTACCCACAGCAGGCGTGATGATTTTTTGTATGTTACTGCCGTGCCATTTCTTCCATTCGCTCTCTTCAGATGTGTTGGCAAGGTGCTTTACTGCATGACTTCTGAAATTGGCATCACTTTTAAATAAAATGACCTTTAACTGAGAAATTTCGCCGGGACATCCCGGCTGACAGTAGTGAATATCAAATTCTCTATAGCGCTTATGGTTTTCAAGTGTTGGTTTCATCTTAGCCTATTTCCTGAAATTTTGCCTGTTTTCCAAGGATGACAATTTATATAAATTAGTCATTCGCGGTTTAACAAAAGTGACATGTGAATCAATCCCCTATAAGCTCCTTGACATCTTCGATCCCTCTTTCTTTCATCACTCTTTTAACTATAATCCCGAACCTAGCCATGGAGCCGGTTTTTGGCCGGGTGAATTGTTTCCTCAGAGCCTGTATCTTTTTATTTATTTCCCCGGGATCTGTAGCATCTGACTGTTGGGCTATTTCTTTGTAACTGAATCCCTTCATTCTCATCCACACCAGCCTAGCGTCAGCAGGGTGGACCTGCTCAAGTTTCAGCAAGGCAATATCTATGATTTCAGCCCTGAGTTCCCTGGTGAGAAGCCCTTCATTATTATCTGTTTTGATCCCCTTTTCTTCTATAGGCGGGGGAACAGGCGCTTCCGGCCTATGGTGGGCCTGATCTGTTTGATCAAATTCATTGCGACCTTCTGGGTCTCGTTCGTCAGGATCTCTTCCCCCCCTGAGTATTGTTTCCAAGGTTTCCGGATTGTCAGTCGGCCGGGAATCCTCTATATATTCTTTTTGACGTTTGTTAGCCGACATAATGCGCCATTTTATGATTTTGGTAAGATATGTTTTCAGGCTGGCCTGGTTTTCTCCCTTGTATTTGCAAATTGCATTTCCTGTTTGAAGCTCTACCCAGAAATCTTGCACCACGTCTTCGTAATCCACGCCCATGTAGGCATGTCTTTTGGCAAATTGCCTGAAATAACCATCCAGATTCCGGACCAGTTGTAAAAAATCCCCGTCTTTCTTTCCCTCTCGTAGTTGTTCACAGATCCTTTTGGCAAAAAGAATATCTTCAGGCATTTATCTCAAGTCCCCGTAAGTTATAATTAAGTTGCTCACATATCTTTTGGGCAAAAAGATTTTTTTGTCTTTCAATTTTGTTTCCAAATGGAGCGGCAGGATATTGGCTCGACATTACTAAAAATTATAACGATAAAAAAATAGCTTCTTAAGCTCCTAAACTGCATTTTTAACAAAAGCGCCTGAAATGTCCATCATCAATATTTAAAGGAAGAGCTAATATCTATTGTCACATTTTTTGTATAGTCAAGGACAAAATAACTGAGAAACAAAATATTCCGGGAGGTAGCCATGATCAAGCTGACCGATAACGAGATAAAAAGTCCTTTTGACCATGTCGATAAAACTTTCATGGTTGTTTGTTTGCTGTTTGTCATCTTTTTGTCCTCCTGTTCCTACATGCAGTCCTCCTCATATAGCACCTATTCAGCCCCGGATCACCTCCGTGTGGAGGCCAGAGGTATGGCTGCAAATATTGCCGCAGAGGTAAATACCTCCTCAATTTACATGAATTCGGTTTCTGCCCGTCAGTTTCGTGCAGAAGGACAGCAAAACAGGTACAGATCTCCCCGATAC
>JALVJU010000038.1 GCA_027034005.1 Marinilabiliaceae bacterium | reverse complement strand
GTGCGGTTGAGAAAGGAAAAAGCAGGTACAGGGACCTCGAGCTTGCAAAGTTCAGGGCAGCCAGAATAAAAAGAGATGTAGTAGAAAAACTTCCGGAACTTCTTACAGAATTTGAAAGATCCATTACCGGTAATGGCGCTAAAGTTTTTTGGGCCGATAATGCCGAAGATGCCGTTAACATTGCTCTTTATCATGCCGAAAAGGTAAATGCCAAAACACTGGTCAAGAGCAAATCGATGATAACCGAAGAGATAGAACTTAATTCACATCTTGAAAAGAACGAGATAGAAGCAGTTGAGACCGATCTGGGAGAATTTATCGTTCAGGTGGCAGGGGAAAGGCCGTACCACATCGTTACGCCTGCAATGCATAAATCGAAAGAGGATATTGCAGAGTTGTTCCACAAGCATTTTTATACACCACTCAATTCCACCCCCGAAGAAATGACATTGTTTGTTCGCAAATATTTGCGAACAAAATTCCTGAGCGCCGATGTAGGTGTCACAGGAGCTAATTTCCTGATAGCAAAAGAGGGTGCGGTTGCTGTTACCGAAAATGAAGGAAATGCACTTCTTTCAGCGTCTATGCCGAAACTTCACATCGTGATAGCAGGTATTGAGAAAATACTTCCTTCCGTCGATGAACTTGACCTTTTCTGGCCTTTGCTTGCCGCTCAAGGAACAGGTCAGCAGATTACGGTTTACAACAATCTGTTTTTTGGTCCGCGAAAAAACAGCGAACAGGACGGTCCGGATGAGATGATAGTTATCCTTGTTGACAACGGACGAACAAAACTTTACAAGGACAGTGTTATTCGCGAATCGCTGGCATGTATCCGGTGCGGCGCCTGTCTGAACGGTTGTCCGGTTTATAAAAATATAGGGGGATACACATACAATACGACCTACAGCGGTCCCATAGGAGCGGTGATAACGCCCCACCTGCGCGATTTCAGAGAGTTTAAACATCTGAGTTTTGCATCAACACTTTGCGGAAAGTGCGTTGAAGTATGTCCCGTGAAGATACCTTTAACCAAGCTTATGCTTCACAACAGGCAACTGGCTGACGAAATGGACTTGGTTCCGGTAAAAGAGAAAATGGCCTTGTCCCTAAGCACATTTGTATTGCTTCACCGGAAGTTACTTGATTTTGTGAACGGAAAGGTTAAAACAGCTTTTATAAAAATTGTCAACGATAAAATTTTTGGCAAGAAAAGAGAATTACGCAAGTTGCCTCCGGAATCTTTTAGTAGGCAGTGGAAAAAGCGAAGTGTTTTGTAAATCTACATTTTGTATTTATTTATCCATTAAAATTTATTTATAATGCTGCTTGATATTGCAGTATTTATGCTGTATATTTACAGCATAAATACTGCAATATATAATATTATGAAAGAAAAACAAATCATATTTCACCCTAGGAAAAGTATAAAAAGGGCAAAGAGGAGTAAAATAATTAACTCTCAATGGAGTATAAAATTAGCTGATAATGAATATACCTGGGTAACTAAGTTGGAAAGAATTGCTATTATTAGAAAAGGGTTACCTTATACTTCAATCGAAGAAATTAGTAAAAGAGTTGATTTACCGGTAAAAAAAGTTCTTGATTTACTTGGAGTTCCACAAACTACTTTTAATAAAAAGAAGAGAGAAAAAGAATTGCTTAATAGACGAAACAGTGAGATAATTTTAGTTTTAGCTGAACTGATAGAGTATGGAATTCAAGTTTTTAATGGAGAAGTTGACAAGTTTCACAGATGGTTAAAAAAACCAAATATATCTTTAGGTGGTGTTAGGCCGGATAGTTTTTTTGACTCTTTGACAGGAATTCAAATTGTAAAAAATGCATTAAATAAAATGGAATACGGAAACTTTGCTTAATGAAAGTATATAGAGTTGAACGCGAAAAATATTTAAGTACTATATTAAAGGGTATTGGAGCCTCAATGTCAGAAGGTTTCCTTTGGAATAGTAAAAATACATATTTAGTCTATTCTGCTGAATCCAGGGCTTTGGCTTTATTGGAAGTAGCAGTGCATTTGGATCTTAGTGAAGATTTACCCAATGATAGATATTTTGTTGAAATAGAT
>JALVJU010000037.1 GCA_027034005.1 Marinilabiliaceae bacterium | reverse complement strand
CGACAGTAAAATCTCTTGTTTCGGTACAATCATATTCGTCGGTAACTGAAACTGTATAAACTCCTGCTTCAAGATCATAAATATTTTGAGATGTTTCACCGTTGCTCCATAAATATGTGTATTCAGGAAATCCTCCTGATACACTAATCTCAATATACCCATCATTTCCACCATAACACTGTGTTGATTCAACAACATCCTCATCAATCACAATGGGGTCATCATTTCCTCCAACATCAATCGTCTTAACCAAAAAATATCCGTTTTGATCTGTAACAGTTACAGAATAGTTTCCAGGTGTTAAACCATCAATATCTTCAGTTGTTGCTCCCGTATTCCATAAAAAAGAAAGATCACCGTGACCTCCTGAAACAGTCAAATCCACCGCTCCCTCACTTGTTGAACAAATATCATCAGTTACTTCAAAGTCCAATTCCATTGTAAACGATCCAAATAACCAACTTTCCCACTTAGAAACAGAACCTTGTCCTACTTCCCATACGGTCTTGTATTCGGCATTAATGGCATATAACGTGGGATAATAAGTTACATCATAATCTCCTGTTATACTGGAACAATCACCTCCAGAAGGACTGAAAAAAGGAAAAGTAGCCTGAGCCATCCAATTACCTTTAGTACTACCATTACATCCTGAAGCACCACACAGACAAGCAACATTAGTACTACAATCTGCCTCAATATAAAATACCCTGATGGTATTATCACCATCTGGACCGTAATTGTTCCATAAATTTTCTAAAGTACCTCCCTGATGATATGACCAGCAAGGACCACACCAAATAGCGGAAAAATCAATAACTACATGCTTACCAGCATCCAATTGCTCATAAAGATTCCAGCTTGGTCCCCAACCACCGGAAACATCACAACCATCCGGAACTTGATCAAGCGTCCAATCCTCAGCATGAGCGCCAAAAGGCAATTCAGCATAAACTTGGAAATTTAATAATGTAAAAAATAAAACTAAAAGCGAAAGTTTTGTTCTCATTGTTAAGTAAGTTTAATTTATTAAAGAAATAGTTAACATCAAAATACAATCCAGATAAAATACAATATCTTAAAACAAACCGGACAAACAAAATAAAACACTCCTGTTACTATATATTATCCAATCTACCAAAACATTATTTTAAAAAATTTATATTTTCAAATAGTTGTTTTGAAGCGATATTATAATAAATCCATCTCGGTAGCAAATATAAAATATTAAAACAAGAAGAAAAATTATTAAAGAATTTTTACAAATTAAATGTCGCATTTAGACAAGCAATTCTATCAATAAATAAGGGCGCATTTAAATACTCTTCCAAAACATTTTTTAAAAATTATTGTTACAACTAAAAATAATAATGATGAATCAAAATTTCAAATCAGTACAATCATTTGAAGAATTAAATGACACAATCAAATCAGAAGACGGAGTATTAATTTATTTTTCTCATGAAGAATGCAATGTCTGCAAGGTTTTAAAACCAAAAGTTGCAGAAATGGTAAAAGAGAATTTCTCAAAACTAAAAATGGTATATTCCGATACTGTTAAAATACCGGAAGCGGCGGGGCAAAACAGAGTATTTGCAGTACCTACAATATTATTATTTCTAGATGGAAAAGAATATGTAAGAGCAAGTCGAAATATCAGCGTTGATGAACTTGCACGTCAAATTCAAAGACCGTACGAAATGATGTTTGAAACGATGAACGAAGATTAAGTTAAAAGACATTATTCATTTTAGTGGCAAAAGGAGTTAAAATACGTGAAAAATGAATTACTGTTTGAACTATGACGAAGTCGAGTGAGTTTAATTCATTTAGTATTCTAGTTTCATTTAGAACATTAAAAAATGAATAGCCATTCCGATTTTGATAAATCGGTTCACTAATTATTTAGTGACATCTAGTCACTAAATTTCGTAAACGAACCATTAGTTCATTGTTTCGTTTTTGGAATTCATACTGAGCTCACCGAAGTATCAAGACAAAAAATGAAATAAACTAAGGCACATACCCAGCCTTAGCAAAACCACGCGAAACCTTGAAAACATCTTTTTTAATATTATTCCTCTAGAAACG
>JALVJU010000036.1 GCA_027034005.1 Marinilabiliaceae bacterium | reverse complement strand
GCTCAAAACACATATCCGAGCTGGGGATACATGGTGGAAAAGGGCGCAACAACGATATGGGAACTGTGGAACGGCGATACCGGCGATCCGGGCATGAACTCCGGAAACCATGTGATGCTGCTTGGCGATCTTATAATCTGGATGTACGAGGACCTTGCAGGGATAAAGCCGGATCCTGAGGATCCCGGTTTCAAGCATATCATCATGAAACCATATCCCACAGGGGACCTAACTTTTACCGACGCTTCGTATAAGTCTGTTTACGGCGATATCAAAAGTGCATGGAATCTCGACGACAATGGTTTTAAGTGGGATATCACAATCCCTGCCAACACAACGGCAACCGTGTACGTTCCTATACTGAAAGATGAGAGTGAAGTGAAGGAGAGCGGCAAAAAAGCCTCAAGGGCAAAAGGGGTTGAGTTTGTTAAGATGGAGGGTGACCGTGCTGTGTTCAGGATCGGTTCGGGCAGTTATTCTTTTACATCATCAGGTGCAAAAACGCCCAAAACACCCGGATATGTTTCAACACCTTTCATATCTCCCAAAGATACAGTTCTTACGAAAGGGGATAAACTGAAAGTTTCGATCACGTGCGACGATCCGGAAGCAGTGATACATTATACCACTGATGGTTCCACTCCGGATGAGAGTTCTCCGGTTTATACCAAACCGCTCGATATCACCGACAATGTCATTGTTAAGGCGGTTGCATTCAGGGAAGGATACAAACCGAGTATGCAAACCATTGCCGTTTACGATTTTATCGATAAACAGAAGAACGGGGTACACTGGAGTGTTTACAGGGGTGATTTTCAGAAGATGCCGGATTTCAGCAAGCTGACACCTAAGTTCTCAGGGATAACATACAGCATTAGTCTGAACAAAGACGTAAAGACACCTGAGCGCTATTTCGGGCTTAGGTTCAGGACTAAGATAAAGATAGACAAACCCGGCGTTTACAGGTTCTACACATCATCCAACGATGGCAGTAAATTGTATGTTGACGGTAAGCTGATCGTGGACAATGACGGCCTGCACGGGCCTGTTCAGAAGAGCGGGGAGATAGAACTCACCAAAGGCATGCATGACCTTCAGGTAGATTATTTCCAGGGGGGCGGCAGCAAAGTGCTGATGGTTTACTACAGTTCAAAAGGCCTGGAGTACCGGCCGATACCTGGTTCAGTGTTGTATAAGTGATTAATATTTATTAAAGAAGATTTTTCTCATAAAAAGCTATTGTCATGAGTTCATTTCAGTTAAAGTCAGTAAAATATCTGTTTTTATTCATTTTCTCTTTGTCTTTGATGTCGTGTTCACATGAACCGGCAAAGAACATAAAACTGACACCGTTGTTCACAGACAACATGGTTTTGCAGCAAAAGCAGAAAATTGTTGTTTGGGGGACTGCCGGTCCCGGTGGGGAGGTTATTGTGGAATTAAATGGAAAACAGGCAAAAGCGGTTGCCGGTGAGGACGGAAAGTGGAAAACCATGCTTCCGCCGATGGAGGCAGGCGGCCCTTATGAAATGAAAATTACAGGTGAAGATACCTTGACCATAAACAATGTAATGGTAGGTGAAGTGTGGATATGCTCAGGGCAGTCGAATATGGAGATGCCGCTTGGAGGGAACGGATGGTCGCATGTTAACAACTGGCAACAGGAAGTGGCAAGTGCCGATTATCCTGATATCCGCCTGCTGATAGTGAAAAAGGAGATGGCTAACCGGCCTAAGGATACTTTTAACAGTAAAGGATGGGAGGTATGTACTCCCGAGACTGTAGGTGAGTTTTCTGCCGTGGGGTATTTCTTCGGGCGTGACCTGTATGAAAAGATCAAAGTGCCGGTGGGATTGATAGAAACGTCCTGGGGCGGAACTGTTGTTGAAGCATGGACAAGTGCTGAAGCATTGAAGATGATACCTGAATTTGTTGATACAGTTAAGGCCATTGAGGCAGACATGCGCACAGCTGAGGAAAGGCTGGCAGCACAAAAAGAAAATAAAAAGATCTGGCCGGATAAGATCGGTAATATTATTAAAAACAGCGGGACGTGGGAACACGGATATCAGAAAGCAGATTTTAACATCG
>JALVJU010000035.1 GCA_027034005.1 Marinilabiliaceae bacterium | reverse complement strand
ATCCGGCCATTGACCCGATAGACAGTTACTCTAAATATCTTGAATATCCCGAGATGCAGGAGTACTATAAAAAGAATGTAAGTGAAAAATGGCTCGAAAGTGTGATCCTTGCAAAAGATATTCTTCTCAGGGGAAAAGAAGCACAGGAGCAAATAAATATACTTGGTGACGATGGTGTGCCCATCGATTTCCATGAGCGTTTCTGGAAATCAGAACTGATCGATTTTGTGATCCTGCAACAGGATGCTTTTGATAAAATTGACAGTTCCACATCTATGGAACGTCAGGAATATATGTTGGCCAAGGTGTTGGAGATAACTAAACTGGATTTTAATTTTAAACATTTTGTGGACGTTCAAACTTTCTTCAAGAATGTTATCAACGCATTTAAACAGATGAACTATTCCGAATACAAGTCGGATAAGTTCCATAAATACGAGAAAGAGGTGGAAGGATTATTAAGTGAACAAGTCCAGGTAAAACAATAAATACGCATCATAACCAGGAAGGTTGTAATAGCAACTGATCGTTATGAAAAAATTATAGAATAGTTTTTGGAAAAAT
The DNA here is from genome assembly GCA_027034005.1 of Marinilabiliaceae bacterium. GTDB lineage: Bacteria > Bacteroidota > Bacteroidia > Bacteroidales > Marinilabiliaceae > JAADEM01. The sequence continues at coordinate 1,527 of JALVJU010000035.1, read as the reverse complement.
ATAAATTCATGGAAAAACAAGCGTTTCAAAAAGTATATGCAAAGATCACCAATATCACCAAGGCCACGGTTCAGCTTAAAGCACAGAACATAGGCAATGAGGAGATCGCATTGGTACACGGACGACTGGGGCAGGTGGTTAAGATCATGGGTGATAATGTTACATTGCAGGTGTTTTCCGGCACGGAAGGAATACCCACGAATGCTGAGGTCATCTTTTTGGGCCATCCGCCAAGGTTGAAGGTTAGCGATCAGCTTGCCGGGCGTTTCTTCAATGCTTATGGTGAACCTATTGACGGAGGCCCGGAGATTGAAGGCGAGATCCGGGATACAGGTTCTCCTTCGGTGAATCCGGTACGGCGAGAGCAGCCCTCGAAGCTGATAGCCACCGGAATGGCAGGTATCGACCTGAACAACACCCTTGTTACCGGTCAGAAGATACCTTTCTTTGCCGACCCCGACCAACCCTACAACCCTGTAATGGCAACAGTGGCCCTGAGGGCGGAAGCTGATAAGATCATTCTTGGTGGTATGGGAATGTCAAATGACGATTACCTGTATTTTAAACATGTTTTCGACAATGCAGGTGCACTCGACCGTATCATCAGTTTTGTTAATACAACGGAAAATCCGCCGGTAGAGCGGTTACTGGTGCCTGACATGGCCCTTACTGCTGCCGAATATTTTGCCGTTGATAAAAATGAAAAAGTATTAGTGCTACTTACCGATATGACACTTTTTGCCGATGCATTGAGTATTGTGTCGAACAGGATGGACCAGATACCTTCGAAAGACAGTATGCCGGGTTCGCTCTATTCCGACCTTGCACGTATCTATGAGAAAGCGGTACAGTTTCCGGCAGGAGGTTCCATAACCATCATCGCGGTAACTACCCTTTCGGGCGGTGACATCACTAACGCAGTTCCGGATAATACGGGTTATATCACCGAAGGACAGTTGTTCCTGCGTCGTGATACTGATATTGGTAAGGTTATCGTTGACCCGTTCCGTAGTCTGTCGCGTCTGAAGCAGCTTGTAATTGGTAAGCAGACCCGTGCAGACCATCCGCAGGTTATGAACGCTGCGGTAAGGTTGTATGCTGATGCCGCCAGCGCAAAAACAAAGATGGAGAATGGTTTCGACCTGACCGATTACGATGAAAGGACTATGGAATTTGCCAAAGAATATTCTGAAGAACTGCTTGCCATTGATGTTAATGTTGATACTGTGAAAATGCTGGATATTGCATGGGAACTGTTCCAGAAGTATTTTACCAAAGCAGAAGTGGGTATCAAGCAGGAATTCATGGATAAGTACTGGACGAAAAAAGATTAAAAGATATTTGATATGAAGATGTGTTGAAATGATCTTAGAAAAGTAACTAAGCAAACATTATAAATACGCATCGAACATCATACATCAAAAATCGAAAATAATATAAAGCGTGGCTATAAAATTTCAATACAATAAGATTTCACTTCAGCAGCTCGACAAGCATCTCAAGATGCGTGAGCGTGCATTGCCTACC
>JALVJU010000034.1 GCA_027034005.1 Marinilabiliaceae bacterium | reverse complement strand
TCCTTGTCGATATGGAGGATTATATCGGTGCCTCGATCAGTTTTCTCAACCTCTTCGATAGTGTATTCCGGGCTGCCGTCGCATGACCATTTAACTGCCTTAGCGCCTTCCTTATACGATTTTGTTACTATCTCCACTTTCTCCGATACCATGAAGGCCGAGTAGAACCCAAGCCCGAAATGGCCGATGATGGAGTTTGCATCCTTCTTGTATTTTTCAAGGAAGTCATTGGCGCTCGACAAAGCTATCTGGTTTATGTACTTGTTGATCTCTTCGGCAGTCATACCAATTCCCTTATCGGAAATCGTGATTGTCTTTTTCTTTTTGTCAACTGATACATGAACTGTCAGGTCTCCCAGTTCGCCCTTGAATTCGCCCACAGATGAAAGGGTTTTCATCTTCTGGGTAGCATCAACAGCATTGGAAATGAGCTCACGTAAGAAAATCTCATGATCTGAGTAGAGGTATTTTTTTATGATAGGGAAAATGTTCTCGGTAGTAATCCCAATATGTCCTTTTTGCATAGTTATTTCTGTTTTTAAATTAAACATTATTTTCTCTGCGCTGTTTGGTTCAAACTGTATGCCACGATGTGAATTGTGACAATTAGGCAGGTGAGGGGAAAAAATGACAGCAAACTACATTCTTTAAGCAGAGTAACCCAAAAAGTATTGATTTGATCAAGAAAATGGAAAAGTCATTTAAAACATATAATTTAAATGTTTATGAGGATAATTATTAAATTTGTCAAAACTGAATGATTTTTTGTGATGAGTGAGAATGACAAACTGAACGAACCTTTATCGTCTTACGATAAAATTTCATCTTTTGATGAGGTGTGGAAGTTGTTCAAAGAAACTGAGAAACAGTTTAAAGAGACAGATAAGAGGTTGGACAAGATGTTTAAGGAAACAAGTAAGAAGATACGAGAACTGTCGAATCTTTTTACAACACAGTGGGGCAAGCTGGTAGAGTCGCTTGTTGAAGGTGAGTTGATAAATCTGCTGGTTGAGCGCGGATTGAAGGTTGAGAGTGTTGTTCAGCGCCGTAAAGGTTCAAGAAACGGAGTGAACTACGAGTTTGACCTGATCGCTGAAAATACAGATGAGATAGTGATAGTTGAGGTTAAAACCACTTTGCGTCCCGATGATGTGAACCATTTTCTGGAAAAATTGAAGAAGGCAAAGACATTTATGCCTGTGTATAAAAATATGAAGATTTACGGTGCTGTGGCATATCTTACAGCGGTGGCCGGAAGTGAACAGATGGCTGAAAAAGCCGGATTGTTTGTGATAAAGGCAACCGGCAACAGCTCCAAAATTATTAATGCATCAGATTTTAAACCTAAAATATTTTAAATTAGTGGAAGTTACAAAACTTGAAATACCCGGGCTGCTTATCATCAAACCGGATGTTTTTACCGACCAGAGGGGATTCTTTTACGAGACATACAATATCAAAAGATACCGGGAGCACGGGATAGATGTTGATTTTATACAGGATAACCTTTCACGATCAGGGTACGGTGTGATACGTGGGCTGCATTATCAGCTGGCTCCCTACTCCCAGGCGAAACTTGTGCAGGTGCTGAAGGGGAAAGTGCTGGATGTGGCTGTTGACCTTAGAAAAAAATCGCCAACATTCGGGCAACATTATGCTATCGAGCTTTCTGAGGAAAACAAGCTGCAATTTTTCATACCGGAGGGATTTGCCCATGGTTTTGCAGTGTTAAGCGAGGATGTGCTTTTTTCGTACAAATGCAACAACCTGTACAACAAAACCGCTGAAAGGGGAATAAGTTACAATGACCCGCAACTGGGTATTGACTGGAAAATCCCTGGTGAAGAGGCTGTTGTTTCGCACAAGGACAGCATACTTCCGTCGTTCAAAGAAGCTGAAAAGAATTTCCTGTTTGTAGAATAAAAGGTGCGATATTGGAACAAAAAACAAAAATACTGGTTACGGGAGCTAACGGCCAGCTTGGTAGTGAGATAAGGGAACTTGCTGCTTCCTTTCCGGGAATGTCATTCACTTTCATTGATGTTGAGGAGCTTGATCTCACCGACAGGACTGCTGTTAATGGTTTCTTTGAGAAGA
>JALVJU010000033.1 GCA_027034005.1 Marinilabiliaceae bacterium | reverse complement strand
ACGCCGGAATATAAAGTGGTGGCGGTGGATATAAGGTGAGGCCCCCTCCTAACCTCCCCCGAAATGGGAGAGGGACAAAGCCATTCGTACACTCGCCTGCCTGGCCTTGTAGTCAGACAAGCCTGACCACGGCAGTTGGGCAGGTACGTGACAAAAGAAAGCCCCAACGGGGCGAAACTATGTTAGCCCCGTCCGCAAGGGCGGGGATAGGAATAAAAAAATAAATGTGGTTGTCGGGATTTTTGAGGCGAAGCATTCAAAAATCCCGACAACCGCCCCACGCGAATAACGGGATAAGCTGAAAACATAAAGGCTGTAACCACAAATTATGGAACACAGATATGTTCGGGCAGGTATGGCTAATTAAGCCCGAACGCTTCGATGTGCCGCAATGCTCGAAAGTTTTTCCGGCCGTTTCCGTAAAAACTTCGATTCGTCCGACGGCGGGAGCACAATCGAACGTTGAGCGGAGACGATATGCAACCGTCGGTTCGTCCGGCACGTACGGTAATAGAAATTTGTACGGTCCCGAACGGGGCCGGAAGTAATTAACCACGGGCATAGCCCGTGGCACAGAAACGATCCAGGGTACAACCCTGAAAGGGTTGAATAACTTCAATGGCAGGAACATACCCTCAGTGTGGCTCTAAGCCACTCCGAGGGGGGTTAAGTGGCATATCGGGAGTGCGACTGCAAGTCGCGAGCCCAATGCTCTAAAGCTCGTCAACAAAAAGTATCGGCTCGCTTGTGGTCAGTCGGCCTGATGATTTTGATTTATTGCCATACATACGCCACGATATCTCATAGTCATACTTCAGGTCATTGTTTGGCAAAAGGATATCAACCGTTCCGGAGTATTGATCTTTGTATGGCAGAAGGGCAACCTGTTTGACCTGCTCCTTTCCGTCAACGTCATAATATATCTTCACACTCACCATCCTCACTTTATTCTCTTTCAACAAATCGGGATCGGATTCCAGTTCAATTGTTCTACGGACATAGGGAGATGCCAGGTTAACAATGTTTGTGTTGACCTTTTTCCAGTCGGACGACACTTCACTGCCCCCAAAGAAGCTCCACTGCTCCTGTATCTCATAGTCGAACCACTTAGTCCTGTCATTGTCTCCTTTCCAGCCGTACATCAGTTTAAAGTTATTGGCCGATTTCGTAAAGTTTTCCCTGTCTATCCGTACTTCATCAACTGTGACATCACCATTCTGGTGCGTTTTTTTCATCTTAAGATCCACGTAATTGATGTATTTGCCAAAATCATCATAGTTGAAACCATCGAGGATGGCCACTATCTCCCTCTGTTTGAACATGGGATCATCGAGGTTTACCTCTTTAAAACAATCTTTGCACTTTACCTGGCCGATATTTTCATCAAATCGTAAAAGCAGTTTGTCGGCCGTATACTTATTCAGTTTGATCTTGAAATAACCACTTTGCCTGACTTTCTTAAACTGATAGGTTGCCATGACTGCCATTTTGAAATCAGTTTTCTTTTTGTCTTTATCTTTAACTGCGGATTTTTTCTTGCCTTTGCCTTTTTTCTTTTGTGCATTTGCAGCTGATGCACCTGCTGCACCGGTGCCTCCTGCAGGCTTGACTTTCCCCGGTTTATTACTATGTCCATTTGGCTTCAAGGTATCCGAAGGTTGTTTCACAAGCTTTTTGTCATTATTATTTTTTGAATCGGCAAGAGTGTCAGCAATCAGTTCCTGTATTTGCTTTTCAATTTCTGAGTAATCAGCATCAAGGACATCCCTTAATTCATATACCTTTATTGCCTTTTTTCTATAACTTTCTGTTTGAGGCATATATTTAATACTATCCTTATTGACCCATGCCAGGTAAGTAAGACTTAAACTCAAATCCCATGGAAACTCGGTATAAGGAACATCTATTCCTAAAATATAACTTTTCTGTTTATTGTTTAAAAAGCCCTGATGGTTAATTATCGCCGCTACTCGCCCCTTTATCAGGTTAATGAAATTTTCATCCTGATCTTTGTTGCCATTTATTATATCTGAGTATTTTTTCTTTTCTTCATCCGACAGCAAATATTGCCGGAAAAATGCAATTTTTTCATGCGATAATGATTTATCATAAGCTTTTTGAATATCATAAGGTATTATGTATTCACCATCATCAATTTTTTTATAAATCTCATTTTTTTCTTCATCAGAAATAAATAAAAGTTGTACAAAATCTTTCAATACTTCCTTAATATGTTTTGGATTCCATTCATTGGCAAAAAGTTGCAATGAATATCCGGGAGTAAAATAATCCCCCAGGCCGGCGAGCAGGTACCTGTCGTTAAAATACCCGGGGGCAAATATTGATGCTTTCTTTTTTGCCGGTGATGTTTTTGTAGGAGTTGATTTTTTAGCCTCCCTGTTGTACAGCTCGGTAGCCCTTTCAAGGGCGCTTTTGTTACCGGTGGCTTTTTTCATCATGCTCTCAACAAGCGGATTCCCCATTCCAACAGGAATAAAAATCATTGTCGTAAGCTTATTGTATGCCGTTTCGATAAGTTTATCCATATCGGCATCACTGCCCATACTGGTTATTTTTATTGCGCCACTTCTTCTCAGTTCATCGAAAGCAAGCTCTATTTCGCCACCGAACATGATCTTCCCGTAATTTCCGGTAGCGCCGACATCAAAGCTGTGATGCTTGTATATCTTATCAAAATCGGCTTCAATGATGGCTTTCTTGGGAGCACGGAAGCCTTTAAGTTCCATCTCGAACGAGAAGCTAATATCAGGTGTGGGGGTCTTGAAGGATTCCCAGAGTATTTTAGCGCCCTTTTTTGTCAGTTCCATCGACACAGCTGCTTTTTCCCCGTCAATCAGGGGGGCATTGCCTATTCCCACAACCTGCTTTGTCAGATCGCCTTTGGTATTTGCAAAAGACGAGATAACGGAAACAGTGCCGCCACTGTAAATCACAGGGCCTTTTATCACACCCTCAGGATCGATCCTTCGCAGCTCGTTTTTCGCTTCCGATAGCTGGTCTGGCGTTACGGATAGTGAAATCACGAAATGCACGATACCCCCTCCGAGTCCTTCACGGATATCTTTTTCACCCGGTGCCGAGCGGACATTCTCCACATACTTCATAAACGAGAACTGAGGCTTACCGTTCTCGTCTGTTGCCAGGCGTAACTTATCGGGTAGGTAATAATACACATTTTCATTCCCCATTTCGGGGAACAGGGTCAACTCTCCGGCTTTTACCGGCTTGTCGATAATTATTTGCTGTGCCTGCATCTGTATCGTAGGGAACAATATCCCCACAAAGACCAGCAGGTAACAAGATCTGAATATTTTTTTTGCATTCATCGGTATGGATTTTATTTGTCAAAAAGCTCGGAGAACTTGTCAAGCACACTCTCTTTAGCTTTGGATACAACATCATCGGCCTCTTTTTTGGCCTCTTGGAACATATCTGAATTTTCATCATCCAGTTCCTCCGGAATTGTGGCATAGATATAGTCATCGTTCATTCTCACCTGCCACGGCAGAATAAGCTTGCCTTTTGTTTTATGGTTGATGACCAGCCTGTAGGCATAGCCCTTTGTGTCTTTGTCGATAAATATCTTTTTGTCGACAAGGGGTACGCCTTTTGCCGTCGATATATGGATATTGGTTTCCACCTCTTTCCCAAACTGCATATACCTTACCTGTGCAGTGACACGTGTGATACCCCTCTCCTTCAGCTCATCAGGATCAGCTTCAAACTCAATGTCCCTTATCTTGACTGGCGGATAAAGATTGATGCCACCCCAGTCACCTTTTATCCACGGAGCATCCTGCGGGAACACTTTACCTCCCCTCAGGCTCCATTGGGTACGGTACTCGAACACATCCGGATTTTTATCTTCGCCCCGGGCATACGTGAAATTAACGGTAACACCTTTTTCATTAATGTATTTTTTATCAACAGTGATCCTGTCGGAAAAATCATTGCCGGAGCTGCGTTTTTTCCTCACTTCTATGTTCACATAATTCACCACATCGTTAAAAATACTTTCAACATCGCCATCGATTATGAACGATATTGTCCTGTGCTCGAAAAACGGGTCATTAAGGTTGACCGAAGTAACACATTTAGGATTGTCTTTGACGCCATCGTACCAGGCACGGAGGTTGCCTGTGATATCAATGAACCTTGGTATGGCACGACGATAGTTAAGTGAAATGGTCTCTTGTCCTTTTTTTATGAGGTTTTCGCGTTTCACCTTGTTTATCCTGTAATAATTACCCTTTTTGTTGTTCAGGTTTTCATCGTTACTGGCTGCTTCAGGGGCGACAGGAGGGACAGATTCATCTTTATCGGCCATGGCATTTGTAAAGTAATCCATAAAAGCCTTCAGTATCATAGCGCTTGTTTCGTCACCCAAGGAACGATCTGTGATATTTATCTGAATAGCCTTGTTTTCGATAGATTTCTGGTACATCTCGTGCATCTCGTCGTAAGAGTATGTTGAGCTGCTGTGCTTTATCCAAAGAAACCTGCTGGAGGAATACCTGTGCTTGTAAACAGTGGCCAGGGAGTCCATTGTTTCGGAAACTTTTTTCCAGTTAATAACTACCGAAGCATCAATGGCGGGCAACATTACTGTGTACTTATAGTTCAGTGTGACCGACAGGTCGGCTATGGAGCTTGTCTTTTCAAGGGATGCCGCCATAAGCTGGGCCGTATTTTTGTCCATCTTGCTTGCCACCACAGCTTTGCCCCCTTCAAGCGCAGGCGCCCTTCCCGACTGTATCAGCTTGGCCGATGCCGGGTCACTGAGCGATGCCGAATATATCTGGAAAGAGCCTTCAGGTATGGGCTGTACATCGGCAGGCCCCATGACCTTAACTTTTGTCACTGGGCTGAAAAGCGTCCTGAAACGTGGATTTTGCTTCTTTTTCTCCAGCTTTGCCTTAAGCTTGCTTTCTGTTTCGACAACCTGTTTTGCCGTCAGTCCCCACTGCATCAGAAAGTGCATCAGGGCTCCCTGAACACCTCCGGCAGAGGCATCTTTTTCCGTTGTGTATTTTATAAAAAGAAACTCGGGAGTGCCGTCAGGGCCTTTGGCCAGCCTCAGTCCTACCGGCAGGTAATAATATTCACCTGTGAAATTATTGTTCCTGCCTGTTCTGGCTTTCCCCAGGAGGGTTACCTTGGTGCCGTCGTCAAGCGTAACGGTCACCCGGTTATCCGGGTCGAGCGGTTGTGCATTAACGCTCTTAAACGTCATGCCTGTCATCAATGTGACAGCTATGATGGTCAATACGTAAGACCTGTAATCTTTTAATCTTGTTTTCATAATGTTAAGGTTTTAAGGTTTTGTTAATTTATTTTTTGTTTCTAAAATTCATCAATAAATATTATTCCGGTATTGTCACTTCCTTCTTTCTGTTTTCTGCTTCCGTCCTGCATCACCCAGGTTATTTTATATCCATAGTTTTCATCCTTTAAAGGAAGAGTTATTTCGATTGTTTTATCATCCGGGTTGTCGCCAGGCTTCCAGGTCAGCCTTTTTGTGCGTGTTTCCCCGAAGAAAGGGTAAGTGATCTGAACTATGGCAACCCTTACTCCTTCCGATTTGAGTTTCTCTGTATCACCAAAAAGTTGCACTTCGGTCCTTTTAAAAGGTGCAAACAGGTTTATCATGGACGACGATTCGGTAAGCCAGTCGGTAGTATATTCGCCGCCACCGCTAAATTTCCAGCTCGTTCGATACTGATAAGTAAGCCATTTTAGCCGGTCTTTATCATCTTCCGAACCATACACCATCTTTAATGAGAAAAGTGAATTTTTCAATGTTTCAGGCGTGACAACAACCTCCCTGAGCGTCTTAACACCGTTCTCATGTACTTTCTTTAATGTCACAGTAACATTGTTTATCATTTTCCCCAACTCATTTTGCAGAGTCCCGTCAATTGCGACCTGCACGGTTCGCTGCTGAAAATCCGGGTCGTCCATGTTCACCGTCTTAAAAAAATGTTTATCGTTACCGTATTTCTTGTACAAGTCGCCAATATTGAAAGTGATCATGTGATGCCTGTCAACGACAGCATTTGAGTTAAAGCTCAGTGTTGAATATCCCGATGATTTCAGTTCGTTAAGTTTATATGCCCCACTAATGCTGTAAGGCGACTTGCCTGCAAAATTTTTAATCATGCTCTTGACCCCGTCAACAATATCGTTTTTCACTGTTGGGGGCACTTTTTCCGGCTCAACCTGCGTAAAGAATATGTCCGTGAGTTTTTCATATACTCTGTTGATCAAAGCCTGCATATTGGCATCATCGCCT
>JALVJU010000032.1 GCA_027034005.1 Marinilabiliaceae bacterium | reverse complement strand
ATGATGCGGTCTGCACGTTCCTGTTTCACTTCAGCAGGAACATCGTCTTTGTATGTTTTCCAGGAATAAGTATCCTCTTCGTGCGAGTAAGGAAAAACGCCAAGCCGCTCAAAACGGATATCCTCAACAAATTTTATCAGTTCTTCAAAATCTTTCTCTGTTTCACCGGGGTGCCCTGTGATGAAGGTCGTGCGGAGGTGAATGTCAGGAACCTCTTTACGTATCTTTTCTATTAGTTCGTATGTTTGTGACTTGTTCACTCCGCGCCGCATCAGTTTCAGCATGTTGTTGCTGATGTGTTGCAGGGCAATGTCTGCATAGTTACATACCTTGGGGTTTTCCCGCATCACCTTAAGTATGTCGAACGGGAAGCCGGCAGGGTAGAAGTAGTGCAGCCGTATCCACTCAATGCCGTTTATCTGCGACAGTTTATCGATAAGCTCAGGCAGTTGCTGCTTGTCGTTAATGTCAATCCCGTAGTAGGAGAGGTCCTGAGCAATGACCTGAAGCTCCCTTACGCCTTTATCAGCAAGTTTTTCTGCTTCGTAAAGCAGGTCGTTAAGCGGCCGGCTCTTGTGCTTGCCTGTGATGATAGGGATAGCACAGTATGAGCATTTGCGGTTGCACCCTTCCGAAATCTTCAGGTATGCGTAATGCGGAGGCGTGGTGATGGAGCGTTCGAGCATCAAATCCCTGCGGTAGTTTGCACCTATCTCTGTTACCAGGTTTTTCCAGTCGAACTTACCGTAAAATTTATCCACCTCGGGCAGCTCTTTGCCAAGCTGCTCGAAGTACCTCTCCGAAAGGCAGCCCATGACATAGAGTTTTTTTATCTCTCCCCGTTTCTTTGCCTCTGCAAAATCGAGTATCTTCTCGATGGATTCTTCTTTCGCGTCACCAATGAACCCGCATGTGTTTATCACGGCTATCTCACCTGTTGGGTTCTCGGGGTCATGTTCCACGGACAATCCGTTTGCCTCGAACTGGCGGATAAGGAACTCGCTGTCCACAAGGTTTTTTGAACAGCCCATGGTGATGACGGAAACTGAAAAGCCCCCGCCTGATCGCGGCAGTCGGGCAGCCCCCTCCGGCTCCCCCCTAAGGGGGGAGGGATTGGAAGATACGTCTTTATGTTTGGTTGAATAGGACATTTAATATTCCTGTGTCAGGCACCTTGGACTTTTATTGATTGAACATTGAAAAATGCTTACTGCCGGGTTTGTTTTTCTTAGTATTTATAGCCTTAAACTTAGTATGACAAAAAAAGAACACTGAAGTGATGCAGAAAACTCTCCTCCCCCTTTGGGGGAGGTCGGGAGGGGGCTCCTTATTCCTTAAACAACGAATCCACGAACTCCTCTTTGTTGAAGAGTTGCAGGTCGTCAATACCTTCTCCGATGCCGATGTACTTAACCGGTATTCTGAATTGGTCAGAAACGCCTATCACAACACCGCCTTTGGCCGTGCCGTCAAGCTTGGTAATGGCAAGAGCAGTGACCTCGGTGGCAGCAGAGAACTGTTTTGCCTGTTCAAAGGCATTCTGTCCGGTGGAGCCGTCAAGGATAAGGAGGATCTCGTGCGGGGCATCATGCACAACCTTTTGCATCACACGTTTGATCTTCGAAAGTTCGTTCATCAGGTTTACCTTGTTGTGCAGCCGTCCGGCAGTATCGATTATCACGACATCAGCTCCCTGGGTTTTTGCAGCAGACAACGTGTCGAAAGCCACAGATGCCGGATCTGACCCCATCTTTTGTTTGATCAGGGGAACATCAACGCGGTCGGCCCAGATGCTCAGCTGGTCGATTGCTGCGGCCCGGAAAGTATCTGCAGCGCCAAGAACGACCTTTTTGCCTGCCTGTTTGAACTTGTGCGCAAGTTTGCCGATAGTTGTGGTCTTGCCAACCCCGTTGACACCCACAACCATTATCACGTAAGGATCATCCGACTGCGGCAGGTCAAAATCCGTTGCAGTGCTTGCTTCATTCTCGGCAAGAAGTGCGGCTATCTCTTCGCGCAGCATACGGTTCAGCTCAGATGTGCTCATGTATTTGTCTTCGGCCACCCGCTTTTCAATCCTGTCGATAATCTTCAGGGTAGT
>JALVJU010000031.1 GCA_027034005.1 Marinilabiliaceae bacterium | reverse complement strand
CTTTAAGACGCTGAAGAGCCATAGGATCTTTTCTCAGGTCAACACCTTCCTCTTTCTGGAACTCATCAGCCAGCCAGTTCATGATAGCTTCATCGAAGTCGTCACCACCAAGGTGTGTGTTACCGTTGGTTGATTTCACTTCGAACACACCGTCACCCAGTTCAAGGATCGATATATCGAATGTACCACCACCAAGGTCGAATACAGCAACTTTCATGTCCTTGTGCTGCTTGTCAAGGCCGTAAGCAAGCGATGCGGCAGTAGGCTCGTTGATGATACGGCGTACTTTAAGCCCCGCGATCTCTCCGGCTTCTTTAGTAGCCTGACGCTGTGAGTCGTTGAAGTAAGCAGGTACTGTGATCACAGCCTCAGTTACCTCCTGACCAAGATAGTCCTCTGCAGTTTTCTTCATTTTCTGAAGGATCATTGCAGATATCTCCTGCGGAGAGTACTTACGGTCGTCTATCTTAACCCTTGGTGTGTTGTTCTCACCTTTTACTACTTCATAAGGTACTCTTTTGATCTCATTGGTAACTTCATCATATTTGTTACCCATGAAACGTTTAATAGAGTAGATAGTCTTTTTAGGGTTAGTGATTGCCTGGCGTTTTGCAGGATCTCCCACTTTTCTCTCACCATTCTCTACAAATGCAACTATTGAAGGAGTTGTTCTTTTCCCTTCACTGTTAGGTATAACTACCGGTTCGTTACCTTCCATTACGGCAACACATGAGTTGGTAGTTCCTAAGTCGATTCCAATTATTTTTCCCATTTTTATGTATTTAAATTTTTAATGTTCAACTTAACTTTTTTTCGTTTTCTGCACTTTAATGTTCAAACCATGTGCCATAAAATTTGAGTTTGTTTTTTATGTAATAATGTCAAGTGATCAGCAAAAACTAAAGTTCCTTTGTCATGTTTCGTGACAAAATGACGTGAATAGGTGGGGATGGCCCCCGGAATGTTCGCAAATTTTCAACGGATAAGGATTGACAATAAGTTTTGCCCCTTTATAATCGCCCCGGTCCTGTATTGCAAAACCGGGGCGATTATAAAAGATATATAACAGGGAGAGGAGTTGCCGTCATTCCTCTTTTATGGTCAGTTTATCATTTATCATCCGGTAGTTATATTGTTGGATGTATGCTTTTATTAGCTTTTCCATATCGTTTTGTACCTTGGGGAGTTGCTCTTTCAGATTGTTTTTTTGTAATGGGTCTTTGATGTAATTGTAAAGTGCGAAAGTTTTATCATCTTTAATCAGAAGTGCATAGTCGCCTTTGATTATTTGATAAACACCCAGGTAGTTAACTGTAAAATGTACAGCAGTACTGTCGAAAACATCATTTCCGAAAGCGATGTATTTTTTATCGTAGTTGAGCAGGTGTAATATCGAGGGCATAATGTCCGGTTGTTGTATGATAGTCGTGGAATCCATTCCCTTAAAGTTTTTATCTCCCGGTTTGTAAAATATTATGGGAATAGAGAACCGTCCCACGCTGGTCATATATTTGGGATGTTCTTTCATGGCACTATGGTCAGCACTAATCACAAAAATAGTGTTTTTAAACCACGGCATCTTCTTAGCTGTTTCAAAAAACTTACGTAATGCCATATCTGTATATTGAATGGGGATGTGGATTTTTAATGGGCCATTTTTGAACTTGCCTTTGTATTCTTCGGGTATTTGATATGGGTGATGAGAGGATAGGGAAAACAACGTTGCAAGGAATGGTTGTTTTAAGTTGTTTAGTTCCTTGGCAAAATATTGAAAAAAATGTTCGTCCCAAATGCCCCAGGCACCGTCAAAATCTTTGTTGTTATTGTATTCGGTCATGCCAAAATATTTTTGGTACCCGGCTAATTTCATAAAAGAATCAAATCCCATAGAGCCGTTTGGCGCCCCATGGAAGAATGCTGTTTCATAGCCTTTTTCAGCCAATAAGGAGGCCAAACCTTTAATTTTATCGGTAGAATAGTTGGATAGCACAAATGGAGTGACCAATGAGGGTATGCTCGTGGTGACAGAGGGCAGGGCATCAATGGACTTAAAACCTGTTGCAAAAGAACGGACATAAGCTTTGCTTTGCAATACCAAGGAATCAAAAAAGGGCGTATAGCCTTGATATGAGCCGTTGTCAAGATCTTTGTTGAATACCCCGGTGTATTCTTTGCTTAGGCTTTCGATGACAAAAATCACGACATTGAAGTTTTTAAACTTGCCTTGTGGCTTTGGCTTGTGGACGGGTGTGTAGATTTTGTCCAACTCTTCATCACTAAAATAATGTTTTAATTTCAGTGGGGATTTGTTTATTGTCCTGATAATTGAAAAAGGCGTATTCAATACAATTGCCATTTCAATCGGTTTGTTCACATATTTTCCCGCGTTATTTAATGTAATGGGCCTTGTGGTGCGGGTAAAGCCTCCTCGCATTGCGACAACAGACATGTATATGGTGACCAACAGCCAAAATATGCCACTGAAATAATATGTCATTGAGGTTTGTTCCGGCTTTTTCAATTTTGTTTTATTATAAAAATATATCATAACAGCCATTAGCCCTGACCAGAGTATTATGCCGTACCAATAATCAATAAAAAAGAGCCCGAAAAGTTTTAATATATTTCCCTCTTTGGCAAACATAAACTCTTCGTCAGTACTTCTTTTCAAGATAAAATCAAAATAGAAGAAGTCAATGGTGTTGGCGACAAAAGCAATGCCATTGGTTATGAAAAACAGGTACTTTAAGAATTTTTGATACCCGTTGTTGTAACGAAAATTCGCAGGGACGAGGTAAAGTGTTATGTATAATGAGTTTATGTATATTATTGCCGAGAGGTCAAACCTTAATCCTCCCGCAAACAATTCAAGGAGATGCGTAAACGATATGTCTTGAAAATGTGATTTGTTGATAAGGAAGAAAGCCATACGTGAAATGCTAAAAAGTATCATTATTAGCAATATACGTAACAATAAAACATATTCTTCACGAATGTTTAGTTGTAAAATCCGTTTTTTTTTGATTGTGTTTTCCATTTCTTATGTTGTTATATATACAGGCTTATCATTTTTGCTGCGCAAAAGTAGAAAAATATACACAAGAGAATACAGGATTTATGGTTAATCTTATGACCGGGATTATAACATCTTGTAAAATTTTTGCTGTATTACCGGCCATA
Organism: Marinilabiliaceae bacterium; assembly: GCA_027034005.1. Classification (GTDB taxonomy): domain Bacteria; phylum Bacteroidota; class Bacteroidia; order Bacteroidales; family Marinilabiliaceae; genus JAADEM01. The sequence goes on along the minus strand of JALVJU010000031.1, from coordinate 14,649 downwards.
AACTATTATTTGGGGTTTCTTACTGTTGTTGATGAAATATTTACGCGGTTTCTTAATGGAGCTTTACTTCCATCCGAATAGCAGCAAGGAGCATAACCATACTGGTTGTTTATGAAAATCAATTAACTTGCAGATATATAGAGTGGTATTATTCTCCTGAACTAATAGTTAAAACTACTTCCTCCAAGGAATTCCCTGACAATAGAGGTAGGGGGGATCTCTTTACTGTCAATAGTTTTGAAGTAACTGAAAAATTTCAACAGGCGTGTTGCCTCTGCATACTGGGGCGAGTCAGGCCTTACTTCATGCAGTATGTGCTCGGCCAGGGGCTTCAGCACAGCCAGCTCGTACAGGAGGGCCGAGTTGAACATTATGTCGGCCTCCTCCTGGAACGGGAATATGTGTTTCTCCTCGCCGCGGCGTACGCTTGGCCAGCGCGATATGGTATCATCTGCCGAATACTTACGGTACTTGTAGTCGCGAACTATTCGACGCACCAGCCGGTTATCGGTTGTGGGGATGCGGTTGTGCTCATCAATGTTGATGGATGTCAGCGCCGAGACGTAAACCTTGAATTTGGCTTTTTGAGGTACAAGGTGTGTTAGCTTGGGGGTCAGGCCGTGAATGCCCTCGATGACGAGAATGTGGTTGTCCTCCATTTTTAGCTTCTCACCATCATAATACCGTTTCCCTTTCTCGAAAGAGAACTTAGGCACTTCCACTTCTTTTCCGGCAAGAAGGTTGTTGAGGTCTTCGTTGAATTTTTCAATATCGAGTGCTTCAAGGGCTTCGAAGTCGTAATCACCGTTTTCGTCCCTTGGTGTTTTCTCCCGGTCAACAAAATAGTTGTCGAGCGACAGGGTATGCGGTTTTATGCCTGACACCAGCAACTGTACGGCAAGCCGTTTGCTGAATGTGGTTTTTCCGCTTGATGAGGGGCCGCTTATCAGAACTATCTTGATGTCATCTTTTTTAGAACTTATCCTGTCGGCTATCTGGGCTATTTTCTTTTCGTGAAGTGCTTCCGATACTTTAATGAGGATCTCTGCCCTGCCATTCATGGCCATGCTGTTCAGGTCGCTCAGGTTGGTAATCTCCAGCACCCTGTTCCACTCAACAAATTCCTGGAATATCTCAAACATCTTGTCCTGAATTATCAGCTCTGCAACCTCTTTGGGGTTATCCTGCTTGGGAAGCTGTAACAGCATTCCGTTGTAGTACTTGTTCAGGTCGAACACTTTAAGATAGCCGGTCGATGGCACAAGGTAACCGTAAAACATATCAACATGTCCGTCAAGTTTGTAGTAAGAAGAGTAAACCTGTCCGCGGTCCTGCACCAGTTTGGCTTTGTCGTTAAGCCCATGTTTTTTCAGGATATGAACAACCTCACTTGTTTCTTTCTCTTTACGAACAAAAGGCATATCCTCCTCAACGATATCCCTCATGCGGTTACCTATTTTGAAGACCTCCTGTATCGTCGGTTCACAGTCAGTGTTGCATATTCTGCAGAATATACCTTTGGAGATGGAGTGTTCGACCCTCAGCCGTGCCCCCGGCATGACATCATCTATTGCTTTGTAGAGAACAAAAGTCAGACTGCGGATATACATGCGCATACCGTCGGGATGGGTGATGTCGATGAACTCTACGTTTTTTGGATGAAAAACTTCGTAAGACATCTCTGCAAGCCGGTTGTTAACCATTGCCCCCAGAATTGGATTGGCAAGTTTTATATTGAATTCTTCTGCTATCTCAAAAAGTGTTGTTCCTCGTTTGAACTCTTTCATCTCTCCGTTGTTCAGGCATTTTATCTTTATCTTCTTCATTGTTCTCTGTTATTTTCTTCATGATGTATAGGAAAGGGAATCTAAAATCTTTGTGGCTTTTTATAGACTTGTCTATATTCTGATGAACTCGTAAAAGTTGTCCTTTGTTATTGTTTCAAAAGTGCTTTCCGGATAAGCCTTTTTGAATGCAAGTGGCAGTTTGCTCATTTTGTTCGGGTTCCATTTGAACTCATAAGCATGTAATTGCCCATCGTACTCTTCGATGTAGTCAATCTCCTGCTGTCGTGATGTGCGCCAAAAATAAAGGTTACGATAGTGCTGTCCATATTCAATTGCTTTCATCCTTTCGGTGATCATCAGGTTTTCCCACAATGCTCCCACATCATTTCTTATCTCTAATGGGTTAAACTGGTTGATAACTGCATTTCGAATCCCGACATCATAAAAGTATATCTTTTTAGAACGCTTTAACTCGTTCCTCAGATTTCTGGAAAAAGAGTTCAAACGAAATATGATGAATGCCTCCTCTAACAGATAAATATATCTTTCTACCGTTTCTTTGTCAAGTTGTATTAAATTTGCTATCTCTCTTGTCGAAACCTGGTTGCCAATTTGAAAAGCCAGAGCTTTTATGAGCCGTTCAAGGAATTCAGGCTTTCTAACATCTTTAAGTGCAAATACATCTTTGTACAGATAATCAGAGATCAGTTCTCTTAAGATCAACTTTTCGTTTGATGGGTTATTTATTACCTCAGGATATGAGCCATAAAGCATTCTTGTTTCAAGTGTGCGTGTAACATCCAAAAAATTAGTGTGCTCTATCAATTCTTCGAGAGATAAAGGGAATAGCCTGAAGCTCCATTTTCTTCCTGTCATCGGTTCTATAATCTTATCTGTAAGTTCAAAAGAGCTGGAGCCGGTAGCAATTAATTGTATTTTTTCACAAGAGTCGTGGATGATCTTTAATGATAACCCGGCATTTTCCAGCCGTTGTGCCTCATCAATTATGATAAAAGAACCGGGAGGGAACAGGTTTTTTGCTTTCAGGCTGTTGATGTTGTTTAATATGGTCCTGTCGTCTACATTGTCCCCGTTAAACCATAGCACCTCTAAGTTGTTTGATTCTGCAATTTCCTTTAATAAAGTTGTCTTGCCTACCTGTCTTGGCCCGAGTAATAAAATGCTTTTTCCTGAGAAAAGATAACTTTCGATAACCGATTTTAGTTTTCTTTTAATCATGAATTTGTGTGTTTGGCGGCTATAATCGACAAATATACGTATTTTTGGCGGTTATGATCGACAAAATTACATTTTTTGTACGGCTGCAGTCATCCGATGACTTTTAAGTCATCGGATGACTACTAACGCATATTTTTATTAAAGTTTGAGATCTTCCCTGAGATATTCAGCAGTATAGCTATCCTTGCATTGGGCAACCTCCTCGGGTGTGCCTTCACATATTATCTCTCCGCCGGGTGTTCCGCCCTCTTTGCCAATGTCGATGATGTGGTCGGCGGTCTTGATAACATCCATGTTGTGTTCTATCACTATTACAGTGTTGCCTTTGTCCACAAGGCGGTTCAGCACATCGAGCAACACCCGGATATCCTCGAAGTGCAGTCCTGTTGTCGGCTCATCAAGTATGTAAATGGTTTTTCCCGTATCTTTCTTTGCCAGTTCGGCAGCGAGCTTCACCCTCTGGCTTTCGCCGCCCGAGAGTGTAGTTGACGGTTGTCCTAGGGTGATGTACCCCAATCCTACATCCTGGATAGTCTTCAACTTGTGGTGAAGGGATGGGATGGCGCTAAAGAACTCTACTGCCTGGTTGATGGTCATGTCGAGCACATTGCTGATGGATTTGCCTTTGTAACGTACTTCAAGTGTTTCGCGATTGTAACGCCTGCCGTGACACTCGGGGCATTTAACCATCACATCCGGCAGGAAGTTCATCTCTATCACCTGCACTCCGGCGCCCTTGCATGTCTCACAGCTGCCGCCTGCAACGTTGAACGAGAATCGTCCCGGCTTGTAAGCCCTGATCTTTGCTTCCGGCAGTTCGGCAAACAGCTTGCGTATTTCATCAAAAATCTTTGTGTAGGTAGCAGGGTTTGAACGCGGTGTGCGCCCCAGGGGCGACTGGTCAACATCCACGACCTTGTCGATATGCTCAAGGCCTTTTACTTTTTTGTATGGCAGCGGGTCTTTCACTGCATTGTAAAAATGCCGGTTGAGTATGGGATACAGAGTTTCGTTAACAAGCGATGACTTGCCGCTGCCGGAAACGCCGGTTACGCATATAAGTTTTCCGAGAGGGAATTTTGCAGTAACATTTTTCAGGTTGTGCCCTGTTGCACCCTCTATCACAAGGTACTTGCCCGAACCTTTTCTCCGTGATGACGGTACCTCGATATTTCGTTTGTGGTTCAGGTAATCTGCAGTAAGGGAATTTTGCTGCAGCAGTTCGAGCGGTGTGCCCCGGGCCACAATATTGCCTCCGTGCCTTCCGGCAAATGGCCCCATGTCGATCACATGATCGGCATTCATCATCATGTCCCTGTCGTGTTCTACAACAAGAACGGAGTTTCCCGTGTCACGGAGTTGCTTAAGTGAATTTATCAACTTATGGTTGTCGCGCTGGTGCAGGCCGATGCTCGGTTCGTCGAGGATGTAAAGCACGTTCACAAGCTGAGAGCCGATTTGTGTGGCGAGCCGTATCCTCTGGCTTTCGCCTCCCGACAGTGTCATTGACGGGCGGTTAAGGGAGAGGTAGTCAAGTCCCATGTCAAGCAGGAATTTCAGGCGGCTGCGTATCTCCTTCAGCACCTCCTTGCCTATCTTTTTCTGCTTTTCGGTCATACGATCTTCAAGGTTCTCAAGCCAGTCTCCCAGTTGCCGGAGGTCCATATCCGAAAGTTCGGCGATGTTCTTACCATCAATCTTAAAGTTCAACGCCTCTTTGTTGAGTCGTTGCCCGCCACACTCACTGCATGTTGTGTGCCTGATGAACTGGTTTGCCCACTTGCGGGCTTTCTTCGACGTGTCATTTGCTTTCTGATCGATGATATATTTTATAACCCCGTCGAAACTCAGGTAGTAGTTTGAGGTCATGCCCAGCGGAGTGTTTTTCAGCGTGATGGGCTCGCTTGAGCCGTGAAGTATGGTGTCAAGCGCATCTTCGGGTATCTTTTTTATGGGAGTGTTGATTGTTGCGCCGTGTTTTTCAAGTATTGCCTCTATCTGCCAGAAGATAAGGTTGTTCTTGTACTTGCCAAGGGGCACGATGCCTCCCGAACGGATGGTTGCCGAGGCGTCAGGGATGATCTTGTCAAAATCTATCTCGTCAACGGTTCCCAGCCCTTTACACTTCTTGCATGCTCCCTGCGGTGAGTTGAATGAGAAAGAGTGCGGTGCCGGCTCATTGTACGATATGCCTGAAGTGGGGCACATCAATTGCCGGCTGAAGTAACGTGCCTCGCCGGTCTCTTTGTCCACAAGCATCATGATGCCTTTTCCGTGCTGCATGGCAAGGTTGATGGACTCTTTCATCCGCTTGGTATCCTTGTCGCTCACAGCCATCCGGTCGATAACGATCTCGATGAAGTGATTTTTGTAACGGTCAACACGCATACCGTGCACCACTTCTTTTATCTCACCATCAACGCGCACATGGATGAATCCCTTGCGCCGTATCTGTTCAAAAAGCTCTTTGTAGTGACCTTTACGGCCTTTCACCAGTGGAGAGAGTATATAAACCTTGCGTCCGGCATAGCTGTTGGTGATGAGGTCGAGTATCTGCTCGTCGGTATATTTTATCATTTTCTCTCCGGTGACATACGAGAAGGCCTCTCCTGCTCGAGCGTACAAAAGTCGAAGGAAGTCATAGATCTCCGTGATGGTTCCTACCGTGGATCGCGGGTTTTTGCCTGTGGTTTTCTGTTCTATGGATATTACCGGGTTCAGCCCTGTGATTTTATCCACATCCGGGCGTTCCATATTTCCAAGGAATTGACGTGCATAAGCCGAAAAGGTCTCTATGTACCGGCGCTGCCCCTCGGCATAGATGGTGTCGAAAGCGAGTGATGATTTTCCACTGCCGCTGAGCCCTGTCACCACAACAAGTTTGTTTCGTGGTATCGACACATCAATGTTTTGCAGGTTGTGCACTCTTGCCCCATAAACATTGATATACTCCTCTTCTTCAATCCTCTCTGCCTGTTGTGTTTTTGTCGTCTCTTTCACGCCCTTAAATTTTGAACCTGCAAAATTAATCAAAAAAGTGTATTTTTTGGTCGTTTGGGTGTACGATAAAATCCGTTTTTAGGCATAAGGCGGTTTAGTACATGGAATGAATAACACAGACCTGCCTGTCTAACTGCGTAGCCAGGTAGACCCGACTTCGTGGTCAGGCGGGGACACAGAGTCTCGGAGTTTTTTGCACAGCAAAGTCGGAGAGGTGCTAAGGGATTAATATTTGAGAGTTTATTATTGGCACAGGAGGGACAGGGAATAACACAGAGACACGGGGGCACAGAGGTCTGTGTGCCATATTTGATGAAATAATGTTCAGGTTTTCTGTTCCCCATCAAAGATCGCGTGATGCGGTTGTCACGATATTTGGATGCTTCGCGTCAAAAATCCCGCCAACCTCGTTTTGTTTTTTTATTCTTATCCCCGCCCTCACGGACGAGGCTAACATAGTTTCGCCCCGCTGGGGCTTTGGGGTGGCACTGATATCACGGATATTTTGGGGATATGCGATTAGCGAATATTTATCAGATAAACGAATAAGCAAATCAACAATTTATGTCTCTTTTTTATTTCGTGGGTTTTGTAGTACACCCGTCGTTGATATGTAATAAATGGAGAATTCATTATTTTTACACAATAAAATTAAGTTGTACCGGATATGAATAAAACAATGAAAAAAAGTCTTTTGCTTGCTTCTGTCTTTTTGTTTTCAGTCACAGTTTCTTTTGCCACGGTGAAGGAGATACCGGTGAAAGTGAGGAATAATGTTGCCCCGTCTGTGGTGCGTGCCTCGAAGGTCCTGGGAAAAGAGCTGGGAAAACTGGGAAGCTCAGTAAAACTTATCAGGAAAAAGAATTACAACGACATAGACTCATCGGTGGTAGAGGTTTTTGCCGGTAACGTGGAGAATTACCTGAACCATGAGATGGCATACGATCGTGGTTATGTGGTCCCCAAAGAACCGGAGTCATACATTATCAGGGTGTGGGGAAACAATGTTTATGTGGTGGGAAGTGATGAAACAGGCGCCATGTACGGTCTTTACGACCTTGCCGAGCAGATCCGGTGGCACGGGTCGATGGAGGGTTTTCCGGGGTTTATAAAAGAGAAAACCGAAACTCCTTATGTGGAGATCAGGGGGATAAACCAGTTTCTGCACACACAGGCGCTTTGGGACAAAGACTCCTGGTTTTTCGATCTTAATTTCTGGGAGAAGTATCTTGACGCCCTTTCTTTCAACAGGATAAATTTTCTTGATATCCATGCTGTTTACGATGTGTACAATACCGACTTTCTCAATTTCTTTGCTTACTTCGTTAAGTCGGATAAGTTCCCTGATGTAGGGTTGTCAAAAGAGGTTTGTGATAAAAACTTAGAGATTTTCAGGAAGATAGTCCACATGGCAAAAGAGAGAGGCATAAAGACGGGACTTATGAACTACAATTTTACATCTTACATGGGAGGACAGCCGAGGCCGGGCAGGTTCAGGGATGACCCGAAAGTTACCCTGCCGCGTCTGAACGAAAAAGAAGAGGAGGTGTACATACGTGAAGTTACTTCTAAGTTCCTGCGCGAGGTGCCGGAGTTGTGGACTTTCGGGTTCAGGATAGGAGAGTCCGGTAAAAAGTTGGATTTTTTCAGTGATACTTTTATAAAAGGCATCCGGGAGTCGGGCAGGGAAGGCATGCCACTGATCAGCCGAAGCTGGCTTTCAACAAGAAGACTGATAGACAAGATGTCGGAGGATTATACCGGTAAAGTTTACATCGAGGTTAAATATAACGGTGAGCAATTTGGCGTTCCGTATCAGGCCATATCAGGGGGCAAGCGGCCGTGGCATTTGAGCTATTCGTATGAGGAATACACTGACCTGCCAAGGAATTTCGATCTGATATGGCAGATACGTTTCAACGGTGACCACAGGTTGTTCCCATGGGCAAATGCCGATTATGTGAAAAGAACGGTGAAAACAATGCATTTTGCCGATGGGGCAGGGTTCTCGATAGAGCCAATGCAGGCATATTATCCTTATGATGATTTTGCAAGCAACATCCCCAAAGGGGAGAATTACTACAAATGGGGCTTTCAGCGTGACTGGCTTTGGAACGTGATGTGGGGGAGATTGTCGTACAATCCTGATGAGGACGAACGGGTCTACATGTATGGCATGGAAAAACGATTTGGAAAGAAAGCTGCTCCGGATGTGCTGAAGGTCGTGGAAACATCTTCAGAAGTCATTCCGCTGATTTATCAAACACACTGTACCGGAGTGGATCACCGTGCCGCTGCACCTGAGTTTGAAACAGGCAACGGACTGGACAAGGATTTTAAACCTGATGACTTGAATTATGATAAAGGGATTGACTCTTTTATCACTGTTGAGCCCCTTGACATAGGTTCGTTCATGACGATAAAAGAGTATGTAAACAATGTGCTTGCAGGCAGGGTTTCGGGAAAATTCTCTCCTGTGGATGTCAGCAAGAAGCTCAAGAATCTTTCGGAAAGGATAGAATCGGCATTGAACGCAAGCTCATTGAATACATTAGGAGGAAATGCAGAGTATGAAACATACAGTGCCGATGCCAAAATACTTTCCGGACTTGCCTTGTACTACAGTGAAAAGTTCCTTGCGGCCACCGATCTGGGGTTTTACTACCGGACAGGCGACAGGAACCGGCTTGAATCAGCACTTGAGCATGCCAGAAATGCCTATGAAAACTGGAAAGAGATGGCAAAGACCGGCGATGCTTTTTACCATCCCTTCCCGGATCAACTGCGCATGAGGACAAATGAGTACACCTGGGGGAGCCAGTTGAAGTTTCTGCAAAAAGACGTTGATATGATCCGGAACCTTGTTGATGGCAAGGGTGATGAGGTGTTTACAGGCATAGGTTTTGTTCCGGTTGCCGGGGTGAAGTTAAATGACGAGATACTTGTCTCGGCCACACTTTATGTGCCCGGAAGCAGCGGAGTGTATGTGAATTACAGAAGGGCAGGGGACAAGAGATTTGTGAGTAAGAAACTTGCAGCTGCGGGAGGCAATGTCTTTGAAGGATCGATTGACAAAAGCGTGACTAAAAAAGATGGTGTTGTTGAGTACTACCTGAGCGCGAAGGTCAATGGCCACGATGTTACGTTCAGGCCTTTTGACAAAGAGAACCCGGTAAAGGTTGTGGTGAGCAATGATGATGAAGTGCCTCAGTTCAGGCATGTGCCTGAGCAGCCTGGAGGCCATCCCGAGAAGGTCCGGATATCGGTCAGGGTAACTGATAATTCCGGTGTAGGTTCTGTAAAATTGTACTACAAGGAACTGCCGTCGTACCTGCTTTGGAAGAGTGTTGAGATGAAACCGGCCGGGGATGATGTTTATGAGGCGGAAGTGCCGCTCAACAAACATGGATTGATGTACAGGTTCGAGGTCGCTGATGTTCACAACAACGCAGTGATCTATCCTGACCCGGCCAGGGAAACACCGTACTACGTAATTGATGCGTGGGAGTGAGGAGCCCCTTCCTAACCTCCCCCGAAATGGGGGAGGAATTCAGGTTTTCGGTGGGTTCCTCACCCCCTTTAAAAGAGCATTCGTGACTTCTTGATTTGTCGTTTATTCCCTCCCGATATGCATCGGGACAGGCTCTCTCCATCTGGAGAGGGGGTTAGGGGGTGAGGAATTTTAGATTCCGTTTATGTGATTTAGTATGACCTCACATTCTTTCCTTCGTAGAAGTTTACGAAAGCATTGTTCACAACCTTGTTACCTCCCGGAGTGGGGTAGTTGCCTGTGAAATACCAGTCGCCGTTATCGTTCGGACATGCGGCATGAAGGTTCTCGATAGTCTGATAAACGATCTCAACCTCGGCATGGATATCCTCAGGCCGCAGCATCTCCGACATTTTAGCAGATATCTCTTCCGGTGTGAACGGAGCATATATTTCCTTGACAAAATTAACAACCTCCTCCTTAGGCAGGTTTTGCTGCTCTTTACATTTTTTGTAAACATCATCAATGACTTTTTCACGGCCAGTGTCTTTAAGTAGTTCTATGGCGGCATTAAAGGCGATGAAGTCCTGAAGTTTTGCCATATCGATGCCGTAACAGTCAGGGTATCTGATCTGAGGTGCTGATGACACTATCATTATTTTCTTTGGCTGAAGGCGGTCGAGCATCCTGAGGATACTCTTTTTGAGTGTTGTTCCCCGTACAATGGAGTCGTCGATGACAACAAGGGTATCTTTGTCGTTGTTCACAATGCCGTATGTGACATCGTACACGTGGGCTACCATATCGTCACGGCTGTTGTCATCAGCAATGAAAGTGCGCATCTTGACATCCTTGATGGCAACTTTTTCCACTCTTGGCGCAATGTCCATTATCTCATCAAGCTTTTCCCTGGTGATATTGGCACCGAGTCCTGCGATCTTTTCTTTCTGGCATTCACGGATATACTCCCGAATGCCGTCCATCATTCCGTAAAATGCTGTTTCGGCAGTATTAGGAATGTATGAAAAAACAGTATTTTTGAAATCGTGGTTTATCTTTTCAAGGATTATAGGAGCAAGCAAGCGGCCGAGCTGTTTACGCTCCAGGTAGATGGTGCGGTCACTGCCGCGAGAGAAGTAGATGCGCTCGAAAGAACATGAACGGCGTTCCTGTGGAACTCTTACGAGTTTCTCGGTAACAGTTCCGTCCTTTTTAATGATAAGTCCGAACCCGGGCTGCAACTCTTTCACCTCGTCTACTCCCACATTCATGGCAGTCTGGATGACGGGGCGTTCCGATGCAACAACGACGATCTCATCATCCATGTAGTAGTGTGCAGGACGTATTCCCCACGGGTCACGGACCACAAAGGCATCCCCATGGCCTATCATTCCGGCAATGGCATAGCCCCCGTCCCAGCGGCGGCTTGAACGTTCCAGTATCTTGAACAGGTCAAGTTCTTTCTCGATGTGGTGCGAGATGTCACGGTTGTTCAACCCCTCGTTTTTGTATCTGCGGAACCAGTATTGATTCTCTTCATCGAGGAAGTGTCCTACATTTTCGAGAACAGTAACAGTATCGGTATAATCCTTTGGGTGCTGCCCGAGGTCTTCAAGCGACCGGAAGATCTCGTCAACATTGGTTAGGTTAAAGTTTCCTGCAAGAACAAGGTTGCGTGACCTCCAGTTGTTCTCCCTCATGACAGGGTGAACATAGTCGAGGCTGTGACGACCGAAAGTACCGTACCTGAGGTGCCCGAGATAAACCTCGCCCACGAAAGGCAACGAATCCTTGGCAAATTTCGGATCGTTGTACATGTCGGGATGTCCATCCCCCTCTTTCATTATGGAATCGGTTATGTGGGAAAACACATCCTGTATGGGGTTCTCCTTGTTCGATCGCTTGCGGAAGATATACTTATTTCCTGACGGTTGATCAAGCTTGATGGTCACAACGCCGGCCCCGTCCTGCCCCCTGTTGTGCTGTTTTTCCATAAGCAGGTAGAGCTTATTAAGCCCGTACATCCAGGACCCATATTTTTTTTGATAGTACTCAAGAGGTTTCAACAAACGGATTAAAACAATCCCACATTCGTGTTTTATCTGATCACTCATTTTGCCAATAAAATTTTGAGGTGCAAATTTATCCTAAATTTATTAAACTTAACCTGTCAAGTTATTAATTTTAAAAAATAATGCCGGAAATGTATTCACATCCCGGCGTATGTCCGATCATCTTTTTTATCACAGATCATCCATCTTTATCGTCCCGTCTTTAACGATGTAGGCATTGGGAAATTCCTTTTTTATCTTATTCAAAAGATCGAGGGCTTCATACTTGTTTCGGTAGTTGCCTATTCTTACTAACCAGAATGGTGCGGTAAACGACATGTACACCTTTTCGTCAGGATATAGTTCAAGTAGTTGGGCCTTAACATTCATAGCCTCATGCTTGGCTTTCTTTCCTGAGCCCGAATAAAGCTGAATGCGGAACCCGTCAACGTAAGGGTGGCGCTTGTTCATTTGAATGTGGGTATCGAGCAGGAAAGGTATGCCTTCCTCCTCATGAATTACGACCTTACCTTCCCCGGGCACGGTTTTAGTAACCTCACCGGTGGGCAGTTCATTAGTTACCAACTGCCCGGCAACAATAAAGGGCAGAAATAAAAAAATGAAAAAAAGTTCCCGCTTCAACATCATCATAAAATTCTGATGCAAATATAATAATTAATGTGAGGCCTAATATCCGTAAGTGATTTAATTTTTCTAATCAAATCACTTACGGATTAGGATTTTGGGTGAGGATTTACGGAATAAGATCTTTGGTGATCATGATTTTATTTTAATCGAAAGTGGGGACCACCAAAACAGGTATATCTGAATAATTGACCATATCGTTCGCAAAGGGCCTGAACATATTCACAAAAGGATTTGCCGAGTGATGTATCCTTATAGCCAGGATGTCTGAATCCGCTTCCTTGGCATAGTTGCGTAACTGTTTTGGCAGGTTTCTTCCTGAAAGGACTTTTTTCTCGATTTTCAGATCTGCATGTTCCTTAATGTATTTTTCCACAATGTTCATCTGCGTCCTTATCCTTTGTAAAACATGTTTGAATGAACTGTCTCGCATACCTGCTAATATGATCGTTGCCCTGAAAACGGTTGCGATTCCGGCTACAACGGGAATTATTTTTATACTATCCTTATCAAAGTCAACGGGAACAATGATTTTTTTAATTTCAGTATCGTACTCAACCCCGTGGCGGACCACTATCACCGGGCAGGGAGCATTGGCTACAAGCCTGTATGCATTACTGCCGATAAACTTATCCTGAAAGCCTGAGATGCCGTGAGATGCAACAACAATTAAGCTTGTGTCATCGTATTTTGCCTGGTTGGAAATTTCATGGACAACATTACCTTCCCGAATCTTCCAGTCGATCTTGCCGCCTGCTACGTAATACCCCTCTTTAACTTTTTCAAGAAGCTCCTTTATCCAGACTTCAAGCTGGTCATTAATTCGCAGCATAACTTCATTTCCGGCAAATTCGGGAGCGTAGTTATCACCTGTTTTAACATGTATTAGGCGAACATCTGCTTCCAGTTTGTTTGCTATATTTATTCCGTACTTAACGGCATTAACCGAATCCTTGGAGAAATCAACAGGGATAAGTATGCGTTTCATATCTGAACCTTTAATTAACGACATTTGATTATTGGTTTTGTTATACGCAAAAATTATGATAAGGTTAGCATTCTATGCAAACTCATAGCTCAATATAAAACCTTTAAAGGTTTAATCTTCCAGTGCTTTAGCCAGCTCTTCTGTCATTTCCAGGTTGTGATAAACGTTCTGTACGTCATCATCATCTTCGAAATCATCGATCATGCGCAGGAATTTTTTGGCCTCTTCCACATCCAGTTTTTTATACATATTGGGAATTCTTTGCAGCCCGGCACTCTGTACTTCCACATTTAACTTTTCAAGTTTTTTCTGAACCTTTGCAAAATCTTCCATGGCAGTGGTTATCACGATGAGGTCGCCCTCGACCTCAAAATCCTCGGCACCGGCATCGATCAGTTCAAGTTCAAATTCTTCAATGTCAGGTATGCCGTCTTTCAGAACGTTAATCACTCCTTTGCGATCAAAAATGAAGCTGAGGGACCCGTTTGTTCCCATACTGCCTCCCCTTTTTGTGAAGATATGACGGATGGAGCTGACAGTACGGTTGTTGTTATCGGTGGTGCATTCCACAAAAACAGCCACTCCTCCGTGGCCATACCCCTCGAATGTTACTTCATGGAATTTTTCACCGCCGCCTTCCGAAGCTTTCTTGATGGCCCTGTTTACATTGTCCTTCGGCATATTCACCGACCGGGCATTCTGGATTGCAAGGCGCAGACGGGAATTTGAATCAGGGGCTGCACCACCTTCTTTGACGGCTATCTGTATCTCTTTTGTAATGCGGGTGAATATTTTCCCTTTTTTGGCATCCTGTGCACCTTTTCGGTGTTTTATATTTGCCCATTTACTATGTCCTGACATATTTTAATGTTTTTGGTTCAACTGATCGACCGGTAGTTTGAAACACTTAAGATACAAAATATTTCTTTTATGAAAAATATCTGTGTAAAACTGGTGTGCGACAAAGTTCACTTTTATGCAGCTTTTTTGCACCGCAGAGGCGGGAAGGCGCTATATGACTAACACCGAGACGCGGACCTGCCCGCCTGTCTAATTGCCTAGCCAGGTAGAACTGCGCAGTCAGGCGGGGACACGGAGAGTTTTTACACCGCGAAGATGGAAAGATGCTAAGAGACAAACACAGACCTGCCTGCCTAACTACGTAGTCAGGTAGGTCTGACTGTGCAGCCAGGCAGGCGGGTTGCATAAATAAGATTTTTATAGTTTTTCTTTTTTGGACTTAGATGGTTTGTGTAATTTTAAAAAACTTTTGAGTGTTCCTGTACATGAAAGTGTTTAGGCTTTAAAACTAACCATGTTTCACTCATCTGAGAAATGGACAAGCACCCTGCGGTAAACAGAGAATATTTTGGATTTTGAAACAAACCCCAGGTATTTACCGTCCTTTACAACAGGCAGGTTCCATGCTCCCGTTCTCTCAAATTTTTG